>NZ_FR894834.1:0-2379 GCF_000434255.1 Ruminococcus sp. CAG:379
AGGTAGATGGGTCATGCGTGACCCTAGCACCCAGAGTATAAAAAGCAATGCAAAAGGAAAAGGTAACTGAAAAAGCAAATCGGCAAAGCGCAAGTGGAGCACCCAGAGCATAAAGAACAAGCAGAAAAGATGGCCGCCAAAAGAAGCTGCTCCCAAAAGGAAACAGCATGGGCGAAAAAACACTTGTAAAACGCAAAGGTCCGTGCTATAATAAGAATATATGGACGCTTTTGCCGGAACACCTGCGTTCGGGGCATGCTGTGCAGCCTGTGCAGGGTGCTGTCCGGGGCGGATGCCGCCGGGAGCGTATCGTACTTTCTGAATAAGGAGTGATCTCATGATTATCGTCGAAAACCACATCGGGAAAATCACCATCACCGCCGCATATCTTTCCGCCCTGGTGGGTTATACTGTCACCAGCTGTTTCGGGGTTTCGGATATGAACGACGCTTCCCCCAAGGAAGCGCTGCTGTCCGTGCTGCGCCGTGCAAAACAGATCGATAAGGGCGTTACCATTCAGTCCAAGGACAAAAAGCTGATCGTCAACCTGCATATTTCCGTGACCTTCGGCACCAATATCTCCGCCATCGCCGACAGCATCTCCAACAAGGTGCGCTTTGCGGTGGAGGAAGCAACGGGCATTACCGTGTCCAAGGTCAATGTATTTATTGACGGCATGAATTCATAAGGGGGAGCACACAGTGATAAACGGAAAACTGCTCAAGGACGCTATGATGTCCGCAGCGATCAGCATTGCAAACAAAAAACGCTCGGTGGATGAGCTGAACGTATACCCCGTACCGGACGGGGACACCGGCACCAATATGTCCATGACCATGGGGGCGGCGCTCCGTGCCCTGGAGCTGATGGGGGAGGACGTAACCGTTTCCCAGGTGGCGGATACGGCGGCATCTGCGCTGCTCCGGGGCGCCCGGGGGAACTCCGGCGTCATTCTGTCCCTGCTGTTCCGGGGCATTGCCAAGGGGCTGAACGGTCTGACCGAGGCGGACTGCGAGAGCATGGCGAACGCACTGGAGCTGGGCGTGTCCGCAGCATACAAGGCGGTGATGAAGCCTACGGAGGGTACCATCCTCACCGTTGCACGGATGGCAAGCGTCAAGGCACAGGAATGCGTACACACCACCAATGACCCGGTGATCCTGTGGGAGGAGGTCTGCAAGGAGGCGGAAGCCACTCTGGCAAAGACCCCGGATATGCTGCCGGTGCTGAAAAAGGCGGGCGTTGTGGATGCCGGCGGACAGGGACTGCTGCTGATCTTCCAGGCTATGCTGGAGGTATTCCACGGGGGCAGCATTGCGGTTCCGGCGGAAAAGGCAAAGGAAGAAAAGAAGGTCGAGTTCAGCACCGCTGTGGGCGAGTTTGACGAGGTCATCAACTTTACTTACTGTACGGAATTCATCGTCCAGAAGCATCCGGATTCCCCGGATGCTTCCAAGTTGCGGGCATACCTGGAAACCATCGGGGACTGCGTGGTGGTAGTGGACGATGAGGAGATCATCAAGGTGCATGTGCACACGGACAGCCCGGGCATGGCGCTGACCAAGGCGCTGGAGTTTGGCTGCTTTATCAACGATCCCAAGCCCAAGATCGAGAATATGCGGATCCAGCATGAGAACAAGGTGCTGGAGGCCAAGATCACCAAGCAGCAGGAATTCCGCCCGGCAGAGCAGGAGAAGGAATTCGGCTTTGTGGCAGTTGCCGCAGGGCGGGGTGTGGAGTCCATGTTTACGGATCTGGGGGTTGACCAGGTTGTCCGGGGCGGACAGACCATGAACCCCTCTACGGACGATATTCTCAAGGCCATTATGGCGACGCCGGCAAAGACCGTGTTCGTGCTGCCCAACAACAAGAATATCATCATGGCGGCAGAGCAGGCCATCAAGCTGGCAGACCGGAACGTATGCGTGCTGCAAACCAGAACCATCCCCCAGGGGATTGCTGCCATGCTTGCCTATGACGAGAGCGCATCCCTGGCGGACAACCGGATCAATATGACCAAGGCGTTCGAGCGGGTATCCACCGGACAGATCACCTTTGCGGCACGGGATTCCGACTACGAAGGGCATCAGATCAAGAAGGGCGAGATCCTGGCGCTGGACAACAGCAAGCTGTCCTTTACGGACAAGGACGTGGAGAAGGCGGCGGTGAAGCTGACCCGGCGGCTGGTGAAGGGGGACACAAGCTATGTGACCCTGATCTACGGGGCGGATGTAACCGACGAGCAGGCGGAGCATGTACAGGCGCTGCTTTCTGCAAAGCTCAGCGACAAGATCGAGGTTATGCTGGTCAATGGCGGACAGCCGGTGTACTATTATATTATTTCTGTAGAATAAGCGGAAAAGCCGGAGCGGATGCTCC
>NZ_FR894835.1:0-15002 GCF_000434255.1 Ruminococcus sp. CAG:379
CTGTCCCGTTATGTTGCACAGGATGCTACTGCAAAGGCTCCTACTGCACAGGGTCTGATTAACGCTGACTGTGAGTACAATGGTTCCATTGATGCTGGTGACATCACCGCAATCGCTCGTTACCTGGCTCATCTGTGCGAAGCATCTGAGCTCGGTCCTCAGTAATCTGATCTGATTACAAATTAAGAATGCAGTCCGAAAGGGCTGCATTCTTTTTGTATAGCGAAAACAGCCGTTCGGTTCATAGAGCCGGGCGGCTGTTGCTATGCGATCTTTGCCATAATTGCGCTGTGTTATGTGTTGACAAAGTTCTCCGGGCATGGTAAAATAACAGTAGAAAGCATGCAAGGTGCAGGCTTTTCAAGTAATTGCAGAACAGGAGTGAACGATTATGATGAATGAAATTGGTGAAAACGTGAAGAAGCTGATGCTTCTGGGTATCGGTGCAGTGGCTGCAACCGCAGAAAAGTCCAAAGAGGTTGTGGATGAACTGGTTAAGAAGGGTGAGCTGACTGTGGAACAGGGCAAGACCTTGAACGAGGAACTCAAGCACAACATCAAGCAGAAGGTTAAGGAAAGCGTGAACGTTGAAGTTGTCAAGGAAGCGGACACGAATGACATTCTGAACAAGATGGACGATATGTCCGCTGAGGATCTGGCTGCAATCAAGGAAAAGCTTGAAAAGCTGTCTGCAAAGGATCAGCAGGACGCTGAGGCGTGAAATTGCCGGTAAGCGACAGCCAGCATCGACTCCAGGAAATCGTCGGCGTCCTCAAGAAGCATAATATTGTCAAGGGGCTGACGCCGCAAAAGCTGCGACTGATTCTGGAAGACATGGGGCCTACGTTTGTGAAGCTGGGACAGATTATGTCCATGCGGAACGATATTCTTCCTACGGAATATTGCAAGGAACTGGAAAAACTGCGGGCAGATGTGAAGCCCATGCCTTTGGAACAGGTTCGTGAAGTCATTCAAGAGGAATACGGCAGACCCTTGGAAGACGTTTTTTCCTCATTTGATGAGCATCCGCTTGGCTCCGCATCCATCGCACAGGTACACGCTGCAACGCTGCACGATGGCCGCCGTATGGTGGTCAAGGTGCAGCGTCCCCATATCCGGGAGACCATGACACGGGATATGTCCTTGCTCCGCACGGCGGTGAAACCCTTGAAGCTGACGCCCATCAGCGGCATGATCGACTTCAATATGGTTCTGGATGAGTTATGGTCGGTTTCTCAGCAGGAAATGGATTTCCTGGTGGAGGCACGGCATGCGGAGGAGTTCTACGAGCGGAGCCGGGATGTGGCGTTTGCCACCTGTCCGAAGATCGAGGATACGCTGACCACCTCTAAGGTGCTGGTAATGGAGTATATCGACGGCTTCTCCATTTGCGATATTCAGAAGTTGGAGGAGAATGGATATGACCGGAATGAGATCGGGCGGAAGCTGACGGATCATTATATCAAGCAGGTCATTGATGATGGCTTTTTCCATGCAGATCCCCACCCGGGCAATATCCGGATCCGGGAAGGTCAGATCGTCTGGATCGACATGGGTATGATGGGCAGGCTCACCAACCGGGATAAGCAGATGTTCAAGTGTGCCATCAAGGCTGTAGTGGAACGGGATGTGAATGAGCTGAAGCGCATCGTGCTGCAAATGGGCGTATACAATACTCCCATCAACCAGGTACAGTTGTATGCGGACATTGACGGCTTGTTGGACAAGTACTGTTCCATGGATATGGGAGATGTGGATATGGGCAAGGTGCTGGAGGAGCTGATGATGGTGGCTTCCTCCCACAAGATTGCCATGCCAAAGGGTGTTTCCATGCTTGCACGGGGTTTGTTGACCATTGAAGGGGTGGTGGCAACCGTCAGTCCCGAGTTGAACATTGTGGAGGTTGCTGCGGATCATATCAAGGCTGAGCTGCGCCAGGAATTTGATCCCAAAAAGGAAGCGGCGGGATTGGCACGGCGGGTGTATGCCTCCAGCAACAAGGCACTGGATATACCGGGTTTGCTGTCGGATCTTCTGAAGGCTACGGTCAAGGGACAAACCAAGCTGAATATGGAATTTACCGGTTCCAACGAGCCCCTGTCCCGGATCGACAAAATGGTCACAGAACTGATTGCCGGGATTCTGGCATCGGCATTGCTGCTGTCCTCCAGCCTGATCTGTACAACGGACATGCATCCCCAGACGCTGGGTATTCCGACGCTTGGCTTTTTCGGATATCTGCTTGCCTTTGGATTGGCGATGTGGATTATTCTTGGTAAGCGAAAGCGGTGAAGCATGTTTTAGGCGACACCATGCAGGCTCTGTGGGTGTTGCCTTTACTTTTGGAGCGGTTTGGTGTATAATAAGAAAGAATGCGGGGTCAATTCGTTGACCTCGCTGTTTTCTGCAATAGAAAGGTTGTATCCAATGAGTCAAAATAAATACGAAATCGACATGTGTCACGGCTCCATTTTGCCAAAGCTGCTGAAGCTGACGCTGCCCCTGCTGCTGTCCAGTGTATTGCAGCTGCTGTTCAATGCGGCAGATATTATTGTGGTGGGCAACTTTGCTTCGGAAAATTCTCTGGCGGCAGTTGGCTCCACTGCCTCCCTTGTGAATCTGATGACCAACCTGTTTCTGGGCTTGTCCACCAGTACCAATGTGCTGACTGCCATGTATATGGGGGCAGGGGAGTCGGACAAGGTGAACCGAACCATACATACCTCCATTTTGCTGAGTATCATCAGCGGAGCCTTCATGACCCTTGTGGGTGTTGCCTTTGCGGATAAATTCCTGTTGATGATGAAAGCACCGGAAGCCACCCTGCCTCTGTCCACCCTTTATCTGCGGATTTACTTTGTAGGCATGATCGCCATGCTGATCTACAATTTCGGCAGCTCCATCCTCCGGGCAATGGGAGATACCCGGCGTCCCCTGTATTATCTGGCATTTGCCGGCGCCATTAATGTGGTACTGAATTTGTTTTTTGTCATCGTTCTGAAGATGGATGTGGCAGGCGTTGCCCTTGCAACCGTGATCTCTCAGTGCATCTCCGCAGCATTGATTATCCGGTGCCTGATGCACGAAAGCGGCGCTTTTCAGTTTTCCTTCAAAAAGCTGGGATGGGATTCCCATCTGGTCAGCAGAATCATGCAAATTGGTATCCCTGCCGGATTCCAGGGGGTGGTGTTCTCTATTTCCAACGTAATTATCCAGTCCTCCATCAACGACTTCGGAGAGATTGTCATGGCGGGGAATGCGGCGGCTGCCAGCATCGAGGGCTTCATCTGGGTGTCCATGAATGCCTTTTCCCAAAGCGCCCTGACCTTTACCAGTAAGAACATTGGTGCCGGAAAATTTAGTCGCATCAACCGGATCACATTCATCACCTGCGCCTGTGCAGCAGTCACGGGACTGGTGCTGGGAAACCTGGCATACCTGTTCGGCACGCCCTTGCTGCATATCTACGACACACGGCCGGATGTGGTTGCCGCCGGACTGATCCGGATGCGGCTGGTGTGCTGCTTCTACTGCACCTGCGGTCTTATGGACTGCATTGTTGGAAATATCCGGGGTATGGGCTACGCCGTCACGCCCACTATTGTGTCCCTGTTGGGAGCCTGCGGTCTGCGGATCCTGTGGATCTTCACCATTTTCCGCATGCCGGAGTATCACACCCAGTTTATGCTGTTCGTGTCCTACCCCTTGTCCTGGATCATCACCTTCCTGGTGCATCTGATCTGTTACTTTTTCATGCGCAGGCGCTTTCCCAAGCAGGATGTCCAGCCGGGAGAGGCTGCGACATCTGCATAACAAAAACACAAAACACCGCACAAAGCTGTATCGCTCCGTGCGGTGTTTTTTATAAATCCTGCAGATCCGCTGCGGTCAGGTCATTCTCCAGATTGTCCCGGGCAAGATCCGTGTCAATGGTGGAGTATGCAGCGGAAATTGGTTTTTCCCCTTTGTGGGGTGTGCTGTGATATACTTTCAGAGCGGGCGTATGAGTGCCGGCAATGATAGGGTTTGCAGGCACGTTTCCGTGCTTGGCTTTCCCCTGGATCTCCGGTACTGCCGCTGCCTGCCTTCTGGTCACATCCTCCTGGGACATACAAATCACCTCTGTGACAGTATGCCCGAACCAGCGATCATTATCCCTGTGTCAATGTCCGCAGTACGGCTTCCACAGAACGCTCCGGCAGGGACAGCTTGTGGATGGGTTCGTGGATATCTCCTAAATAATGTGCATCGGAATTGGTGATCATCCGACACTGCGCCAGATAGGGGTGTGCCTGCCGCAGCTGTTCCACATAACCCGGATGCTTTAGTTCAAAACAGGTGAACTTGCTGTCCTCTGGGATCATGCCCAGATTGGACAGCAGACTGTTGGTGCGTTTTTCGATGTGCGCCGGGATCATAATGCCGCTCCGTTCCTGCACCAGATCATGCACCTGGTCGAAGCTGATATTGGCGGCATTGATCAGCATCAGGGACTCATCCCCGATGATCTCATCCTCCGCATTGACCACAAGCTGTCTGCCGAAAATCGCCGGGTCATTGGGAATGGGTGGGATCCGCCGGTGTACATACCGGTCAAAGTCCATCGCTCCCTCCAGGGTGGGGAACAGGCATACCACATGCACCTCCTCGCTGGTGCAAAGCTCCATGCCAGGAATGGCAAGAATGCCGTATGCTTCCGCAAGCTCCAGGAACGCCGGACAATTCCGGCTGGTGTTGTGATCCGTCAGTGCGATCACATCCAGTCCCTTGACCACAGCCATGCCTACGATATTGGACGGAAGCATATCGTCGTCCCCACAGGGGGACAGGCAGGAGTGAAGATGCAGATCATAGCTCAACTCATGCATGAATCAGTTCGTGCACCAGCAGGGCGGTTTCAAACACCGGCTGCTTGGATTGGAGCACCGTGACTCCTTGCTGCCGGGCCTTTGCCATGCCGTTGTCATCCAGGGGCGTGCCCTCCGCCAGAATGATGCAGGCAGTATCCGTCAGTACTGCCACTGCAATGGCGTTCATATTGCCCATGACCGTGACCCATACGCATCCGGCGGACGCCTTGCTCATACATACGCTGAGCAGATCACAGGTAAATACCCGAGTCAGTTCCGGATTCAGATCCCCCAGATGGAGTAGGGTGAATTCCGGTCTGGCTGCTAATTGCTGTACCGTCATGTTTCTTGCTCCTTTTCTGTTTGATGCAGCAGATCCTCCGGAAGCTGGTCCATATACTGCCGCAGAATAAAGATGCAGTCCCGTTCCGATGCTTCGCCCTTCACAATGTCCTCCGCCAGAGTCCGGCAGGTGGGTGCTCCGCAGGAGCCGCAGTCCAGTCCTGGAAATCTGTCACAGAGGACTTCGATCTGCTGCATCATGGCAAGGCTCTCTTTGAAATTGCTGCCCAGCCGGAATACGGGTTTGTATTCGATCTCGGATTCCAGAAACGCATGGGGCGTGTATTCTCCGTTCAAGTGGTTGCATGCAACGGGCAGGTATTTGCACAGCCGTTTCAGCTTTGCCTGTGCCACATAGGGGTTTTCCACCGTCAGCACGCCTCCCACGCAGCCGCCGCTGCAAGCGTTCAGCTCGATAAATTCCAGATCCGTGAATTTTTCATCCTCCAGATCCTCCAGCACATGAATGACGTTCTCAATGCCGTCCGCTGCCAGATAGCTGTCCGTCAGCAGTCCTCCTGCCTCGCCGCCGCTGTTGCCCCAGCCAACTCCGATCCTGCCGGAGCTTGCGTAATCCTCCCGCACCTCATCGCTGCGTTTCATCAGGCTCAGCAGACGGGGGTACACGTCCTTGATGGCAAGCACTGCATCCACCTCCGAATGGTCGATGCCGATGGGAGATTTCACCGCCGTCACCTTTGCCGGACAGGGAGAGATGAAGATAATGCCGATCTGATCCGCCGGCAGTCCGGTTTGCCGCATGGCACGTTCCCTTGCCTGGATGGCTGCCAGATCCATTGGCGCATTGAAAGGCAGCAGGTGGGGGATGAGACTTGGAAAGCGCACCTGGATCAGCCGCACCACCGTCGGACATGCAGTACTGATAAAGGGCTTCTTTTCCGGATGCTCCTCCACATAGCGCCGGGACATTTCCGAAACCTGCTCTGCGGCACCGCTGACCTCAAACACATCGTCAAAGCCCATCAGGTGCAGTGCCCGCAGTACGATATTTACATCGTCCAGCCGGTTGAACTGGGCATACAGGGAGGGTGCCGGCAATGCCACCGTGTATGCATACTGCTTCATTACATCCGGGCTGTCATAGGTTGCCTCCTTGGCGTGGTGGGGACAGATCCGGATGCATTCCCCGCAGTCGATACAGCATTCATTGGTGATTTCCGCCTTACGGTTGCGCACCCGGATCGCTTGGGTGGGACAGCGCTTGATGCAGTTGGTGCATCCCTTGCACAGGGACTTATCCAGCCGGACGGAATGATAGAATGTCTGATCCATCGGAGATCTCCTCCTTGTTGCCTAAAGTACTTAGAGATATACCTTCATCACAACGGTGGTTCCAACGCCCAGCTTTGTTGTGATCTGCATATCGTCGGTGTATTTTTTCATATTCGGAAGTCCCATGCCGGCACCGAAACCCAGACTGCGTACGTTGTCTGGAGCAGTGGAATAGCCTGCTTGCATGGCCTTGTCGATGTCCGCAATGCCGGGACCCTTGTCTGCAAGCGTCATGGTGATCTGGTCGGAGGAGATCTCCACCGTGATAGTGCCTCCCTCTGCGTGGATCACCATATTGATCTCGCCTTCGTACATGGCAATGGATACCTTCCGGATTACTGCCGGATCCACATTCATCTGCTTGAGCCGACTTTTCACATCGCTGGACGCTTCACCGGCACGGGTGAAATCCTCGTTGGATACAGTATAGGTCAGGGTGATGGTATCGCTCAATTCCTCGCCCCCCCGCTCAACCCGTGGGTATACAGCAGCCCGCAGGCGGTGAACATGCGGTGCTTTGTGACCAGAAGGGGGATGCATCGCTGCTGTGCCAGCTCCAGCATGGCATCGTCCGGTTCCTTGCCTCGTACAAATACGATACACACAATGTCCATCATTTCTGCTGTGCGGATCACCTGAGGATTGCACAGACCAGTCAGCAGTACGGATTGATCTTTTACAAAGGCAAGTACATCGCTCATCATATCGGAACCGCAGGCGGTATGTACCGGGTGCTGCAGCATATCCTCACAGCATAAAACCTCGGCGCCCAGAATTTCTGAAATATTCTGCACTGTCATACACATATACCTCCATATAGCTGCTGGTGACGCAGCCTGATTAATATATGTATTATAGCATACCCGTTTCCGGCTTGTAAAGCACTTGTCACAAAAAAAGCCCGGCTGTTTGACAAATTTCAGACAAAAACATGGTGATTTTGCATAGGCAAACTGCAAAAATTCAGCTCAGATTCGGAATGAATGTGCAGGAGCCAAGCTCTATATTGTATATTATATACAAACATATTAGGGGGATTTGTTGCAATCTGTCGAATAGCTTTTTTCGCATGTGTGTGCTATAATTAACATATGTTGTACTGTTGTGTGCTATAGGTGCGTATTGCCGCCCCTGCAGCCGCAAATTATTGCAAGGAGGTTCAACTAAATGGGTTCAAAACAAACAAATGCAGTACCCTTTCACGGCACTGCCGAGCAGGAAGCACAGCTTCGTGCAATGGTGGACCATCTGAAGGATACCAAGGGTGCGCTGATGCCGATTATGCAGAAAGCACAGGATATCTATGGATATCTTCCGATCGAAGTACAGACTATCATTTCTGATATGACCGGTATTCCGCTTGAGAAGATCTACGGCGTTGCTACATTCTACTCCCAGTTTTCTCTCTACCCGAAGGGGCAGTACACCATTTCCGTCTGTCTTGGCACCGCTTGCTATGTAAAGGGCTCCGGCGATGTGTTTGAAAAGCTCAAGCAGATTCTGGGTATAGAGGACGGTCAGTGCACCGCTGACGGCAAGTTTTCTCTGGAGGCATGCCGCTGCATCGGCGCATGCGGACTGGCACCGGTTATGACCATTAATGACGATGTGTACGGCAGACTGACCGTTGAGGAGCTGCCGGCTATTCTGGAAAAGTATAACGACTGATATGATGCCTGAGCTTTCACTCAACATTCTGGATGTGGCGCAGAACTGCGTCCGTGCAAAGGCAATGTTGACTGAGATCAGTATCTGCGCAGAAACGGACAGGGACAGGCTGACGGTTGAGATCCGGGACAATGGCTGCGGTATGACGCCGGAGCAGGTGGCACATGTGTGCGATCCTTTTTTCACCACCCGGACAACCCGTAAGATCGGTCTGGGCGTTCCTTTTTTCAAGGAAGCGGCAGAGGATACGGGGGGATCGTTTTCCATCGAATCCGAGCCCGGAAAGGGCACGGTGGTTAAGGCAGTGTTTGTGCTTTCCAGCATCGACCGGATGCCGCTGGGAGATATTACTTTTACTATCCGTTCCCTGATTACCCTGAACCCAACTCTGGATTTCGTCTATCGCTATCAGATCGACGATCGTTCCTTCATACTGGATACTCGCCAGTTTCGTGAGATTCTGGGGGATGTACCCTTGAACGAGCCGGAGGTTGCGCAGTATATTCAAGCTTATCTCACTGAAAACAAATCAGAAGTGGACGGGGATGTGATCCTGTAAGGCTTCTGTGATTAGGAGGAAAATTATGAAGTCCCTGGAAGAACTGAAGGCAATCCGAGACAAGATGCAGAATCAGGTAAACCTGAGAGACGAAGATACCACTGCAACCCGCATTGTGGTTGGTATGGCTACCTGCGGCATTGCAGCCGGCGCAAGACCGGTTCTGACCGCTTTTTCCGATCTGGCGCAGCAGAAGGGCATGAAGAACGTGGTTGTGACCCAGACCGGCTGTGTAGGTCTGTGCCAGTACGAGCCCATCGTGGAGATCCTGGAACCGGGCAAGGAGAAGGTTACATACATCAATATGAACCCGGAGAAGGCTGCTGAGGTATTTGAGCAGCACATTGTTCGTGGTCAGGTTAAATCCGAATATACCATCAGCTCTGCAGTTAAGTAAAATTCGACTTCGAAAGGATAGAAAATTATGTTTCGTTCACACGTTTTGATTTGCGGCGGTACCGGCTGTACCTCTTCCGGCAGTCTGAAGATTTATGAGAAGCTGCAGGAGGAGATCAACAAAAACGGTCTGTCCAAAGAAGTGCAGGTCGTAAAGACCGGTTGCTTTGGTCTCTGCGCAAACGGCCCGATTATGATCGTTTACCCGGAGGGTACGTTCTACTCTATGGTAAACGTAGAGGATATTCCGGAGATCGTGTCTGAGCATCTGCTCAAGGGTCGTATCGTGACTCGTCTGGTTTATCAGGAAACCGTTGAGGAGGATGGCATCAAGTCCCTCAATGATACGGATTTTTACAAGAATCAGCACCGTGTCGCACTGCGGAACTGCGGTGTGATCAACCCGGAGTGCATCGACGAGTACATCGGTCGTGACGGTTACCAAGCACTGGGTAAGGTTCTGACTGAAATGACCCCTGAAGAGGTCATCCAGTGCATTTTGGATTCCGGTCTGCGTGGCAGAGGCGGCGGCGGATTCCCCACCGGCAGAAAGTGGCAGCTGGCTCGGAATATCGTGCCTAACGCAGATCAGAAGTACGTATGCTGCAACGCCGACGAGGGCGACCCGGGCGCATTCATGGATCGTTCTGTACTGGAGGGAGACCCCCACGTGGTTCTGGAGGCTATGGCAATTGCCGGCTATGCAATTGGCGCAACGCAGGGCTATATCTATGTGCGTGCAGAGTATCCCATCGCCGTACAGCGTCTGGAAATCGCAATCAAGCAGGCACGTGAGTACGGCCTGTTGGGCAAGAACATTTTCGGCACCGACTTCAGCTTTGACATTGGTCTGCGTCTTGGCGCAGGCGCCTTCGTCTGCGGTGAGGAAACTGCACTGATGACCTCTATTGAGGGCAACAGAGGTGAGCCGCGTCCCCGTCCGCCTTTCCCGGCTGAAAAGGGTCTGTTCCAGAAGCCTACCATTCTGAACAACGTGGAGACCTATGCAAACATTCCCCAGATCATCCTCAAGGGGGCGGACTGGTTTGCTTCCATGGGTACGGAAAAGTCCAAGGGCACAAAGGTATTCGCACTGGGCGGCAAGATCCACAACACCGGTCTGGTAGAGGTTCCGATGGGTACTACCCTGCGTACCGTTATTGAGGAAATCGGCGGTGGCATCCCCAACGGCAAGAAGTTTAAGGCTGCACAGACAGGCGGCCCCTCCGGTGGATGCATCCCCGCAGAGCATATGGATATTGCCATCGACTATGACAATCTGATTGCCATCGGCTCCATGATGGGCTCCGGCGGACTGATCGTTATGGACGAGGACAATTGTATGGTGGATATCGCAAAATTCTTTCTGGAATTTACCGTTGACGAGTCCTGCGGCAAATGTACTCCCTGCCGGATCGGTACCAAGCGGATGTACGAGATCCTGGATAAGATCACAAAGGGCAAGGCAACTCTGGAGGATCTGGATAAGCTGGAGGCGCTGTGCTATCATGTAAAGGCAAACTCTCTCTGCGGTCTGGGTCAGACAGCGCCCAACCCGGTTCTGTCCACGCTCCGTTACTTCAGAGACGAGTACATTGCCCACATTGTAGAAAAGAGATGTCCTGCCGGCGTATGTAAGGATCTGCTCAGCTATGAGATCCAGGCTGACAAGTGCAAGGGCTGTACCGCATGCGCAAGAGTATGTCCTGCCGGTGCGATCAGCGGCTCTGTAAAGAATCCGCATACCATTGACAAGAGTAAGTGCCTCAAGTGCGGCGCTTGTATTGAAAAGTGCCGGTTCGGCGCAATTATCAAGAAGTAAGTGGAGGATGCGGAACATGGAGAATGTAACGATTAAAATTAACGGCGTAGAAACCAGCGTGCCTGCCGGAACCACCATTCTGGAAGCGGCACATATGGCAAATATCGAAATTCCGACCCTTTGCTTTATGAAGGAGATCAACGCCATCGGCGCATGCCGGATCTGTATGGTGGAGGCAAACGAGGGCAGAGGCAATCGTCTGGTTGCTGCATGTGTATACCCGGTCAGCCCCAATATGCAGATTTTCACAAACACCCCCCGTGTACTGGAAGCACGGAAGCGTACCCTGGAGCTGATGCTCTCCACCCATGAGCGGAACTGTCTGTCCTGCGTCAGAAGCGGCAATTGTGAGCTGCAGCAGCTGGCAAAGGATCTGGGCGTAGAGGATGCCGGCATTTACGACGGCGTGAAAAACCACTACGAGATCGACGGCACCGCTGCTCATATGATCCGGGACAACAACAAGTGCATCCTGTGCCGTCGCTGTGTGGCTGCATGCGGCATCACCCAGTCTGTTGGAGTCATCGGCGCAAACGAGCGTGGCTTCAAGACCTTTATCGGCAGTGCCTTTGACATGGGTCTGGGCGAGACCAGCTGCGTATCCTGCGGACAGTGTATTGCAGTATGTCCCACCGGTGCTCTGGCTGAAAAGGACTCCACCTCTGAAGTGCTGGCTGCCATTGCAGACCCCAGCAAGCATGTGATCGTACAGACCGCTCCCGCAGTGCGTGCAGGTCTGGGCGAGTGCTTCGGCTACCCCATTGGTACCGACGTAGAGGGCAAGATGGTTGCTGCTCTGAGACGGCTTGGCTTCGACAAGGTGTTCGATACCGACTTTGCGGCTGACCTGACCATTATGGAGGAAGGCACCGAGTTCATCGACAGACTGCAGAACGGCGGCAAGCTGCCTCTGATTACCTCCTGCTCTCCCGGGTGGATCAAGTTCTGTGAGCACTACTACCCGGATATGACTGAGAATCTGTCCAGCTGCAAGTCTCCCCAGCAGATGTTCGGCGCAGTGGCAAAGAGCTACTACGCAGAGAAGATGGGCATCGATCCGAAGGATATGGTAGTCGTATCCGTTATGCCCTGTACCGCAAAGAAGTTTGAGATCGGTCGGGATGATCAGGCTGCAAACGGCGTGCCGGATGTGGATATCGCTTTGACCACCCGTGAGCTGGGCAGAATGATCCAGCGTGCAGGCATCAACTTCCAGGCTCTGCCGGACGAAGAATTTGATATGCCTCTGGGCCTATCCACCGGCGCAGGCGTGATCTTCGGCGCAACCGGCGGTGTAATGGAAGCGGCTCTGAGAACCGTTGTGGAGGTTCTGGAGAAGAAGGAACTGCCCAGTCTGGACTTCCAGGAAGTACGGGGCATGGAAGGCATCAAGGAGGCAACCTACAATGTTGCCGGCACAGATGTGAAGCTGGCAGTGGCAAGCGGTCTTGCAAACGCAAGAATGCTGCTGGACAAGGTAAATTCCGGCGAGGCAGACTATCACTTTATCGAGATTATGGGATGCCCGGGCGGTTGCATCAACGGCGGCGGTCAGCCCCATGTTTCTCCCGCTGAGCGGAACTTTGGCGACTATCGTGCGAAGCGTGCAAGCGTGCTGTACAACAATGACGCAGCAAAGGCAGTACGGAAGTCCCACGAGAACGCAGGCGTCAAGGAGCTTTATGACACCTACCTGGAGAAGCCGGGCAGCCATAAGGCACACCAGCTGCTGCATACCACCTACGTTAAGAGAAGCATCAACTAATTCCATTGCGAAAAGAAAGCGCCGGGTCACTGGGATCCGGCGCTTTTTCTGTGGTGGATTTTCTCCAACATGAAAAGCCCGAAGGCAGTTCATAGACTGCCTTCGGGCTTTATTTGTATAGGATTGAACGAGCCGCTTACTCCTTGTGGAATTCTGCCAGCTCCAATCCCTCGTTCTTTTCCAGCGCCCAGCGAATGTTCCACTCGCTGGTGAAAATGAGCAGATAATTATCGTGGAAATCTTGTACGATCTTGGTATCAGAGCTGAGATGCAGCTCCTGTACCGGTACGGGACTTTTGGATACCCAGCGGATGTACTGGTAGGGCAGTCCCTCCCGGATGATATCCACGTTGTATTCGTTTTTCATCCGATGCTCAAACACCTCAAACTGCAGCACGCCTACCACGCCCACGATCACTTCCTCCATGCCGGAGAAGGGTTCGTGGAAGATCTGGATGGCACCCTCCTGTGCGATCTGGGTGGTGCCCTTCACAAACTGCTTACGCTTCATGGTATCCTTGTGGCGGATCCGGGCGAAATGCTCCGGCGCAAAGGTGGGGATGCCCTCAAATTCAAAGCGTTTGCCAGGAGAGCACACCGTGTCCCCGATGGAGAAAATGCCCGGGTCGAACACACCGATGATATCTCCGGCGTATGCCTCGTTGATGATTTCCCGCTCCTGCGCCATGATCTGCTGGGGCTGGGACAGACGCATTTTCTTGTTGCCCTGCACATGGAGCACTTCCATGTCCCGCTCAAACTTGCCGGAGCAGATTCGTAGAAAGGTGATTCGATCCCGGTGCGCCTTGTTCATATTTGCCTGGATCTTGAATACAAAGGCGGAGAAGTTTTCGTCGTAGGGATCGATCTCCTGTCCCCCTGCATAGCGGGGCAGGGGTGGCGGCGTCAGTTCCAGGAATCGTTCCAGGAATGGCTCCACGCCGAAGTTGGTCAGTGCGGAACCGAAGAATACCGGCGACAGCCGCCCCTCCTGCACTGCCTTCAGGTCGAATGCATCGCTTGCCCCGTCCAGCAGCTCCACATCCTCCAGCAGGGTGTTCCGGTTTTCCGTGCCGATGAGCCCGTCCAGCTCCGGAGAATGGAGATCCACCTCCGTTGCCTTGACCTCGTGCTGCCCATTGTTGGCTTCAAAGGAGAGAATGTGCCGTTTTTCCCGGTCGAATACCCCCTTGAATTCCTTGCCGCAGCCGATGGGCCAGTTCACCGGATAGGTCTGGATGCCCAGCTCCTGCTCAATCTGCTCCAGCAGGTCAAAGGGGTTCCGGGATTCCCGATCCATTTTGTTGATAAAGGTAAAAATGGGAATATGACGCATGACGCAGACCTTAAACAGCTTCCGGGTCTGGTTCTCCACGCCCTTGGAAGCGTCGATGACCATCACTGCGGAGTCTGCCGCCATCAGAGTTCGGTAGGTATCCTCTGAAAAATCCTGGTGACCCGGTGTGTCCAGAATGTTGATGCAGTAGTCGTTGTACTGAAACTGCATGACGGAGGAGGTGACGGAGATTCCTCTCTGCTTTTCGATCTCCATCCAGTCGGACACCGCATGCTTGGCGGTTTTCTTGCCCTTGACAGAGCCTGCGAGGGCAATTGCCCCGCCGTATAGCAGAAACTTTTCAGTCAGTGTGGTTTTTCCCGCATCCGGGTGAGAAATAATGGCAAAGGTTCTTCTGCGTTTGATTTCCTGTTCGAGCTGTTTCAATCAAATGCCTCCATTCAGATTCCTGTTGACAAATACCAAAATAGTATACCACATTTTTATGAAAATAGCAAGGGCAATACCGAACAATCTTTGCACGGTGCTGCCAGGGCTTCAGCAAGGGAAATCGTAAAAGCAGATACCCAGTCCGGCGGACAGAAGAATCATGAGAATGGGGGAGGGCGCATGCTTCCGGAGCCGCTTGGTCAGTGCATGCACTCCCACCAGCAGAGCCAGAATGCAGATGCCTTTTGCGTCCGGATGCAGACCATCTCCCAGCTTTGCAAAGCCAAACAGGGTGTGCAGACCCATGGTCACGGCGGTTGCAAGGATCAGTGCTACTATACAAGGGCGGATGCCGGAGAGGAAGTCCTGTACTGCCGCATAGCGGAGCAGATTCCGAAGCAGGGCGGCAATCAGCAGAATGATACAGAAGGCAGGCAGCACCACCCCGCAGGTTGCCGCCAGTGCGCCGGGTATGCCTGCTTGAGATGCTCCCACGAAGGTTGCCATATTGACTGCCAGCGGGCCGGGTGTGGATTCGGACACGGCAATCAGATTCAGAAATGCCTCCTCCGTCAGCCAGC
>NZ_FR894835.1:15018-25135 GCF_000434255.1 Ruminococcus sp. CAG:379
CAGCCAGCCGTTGGACAGAACCTTTTCCCGAATCAAAGAAATCATTCCATAGCCGCCTCCAAAGGATACGGCGCCGATCTCCAGAAAAATGAGAAACAGCCGGAGGAGGGTCATGGCTTACCCTCCTTCCTGCAAATGCGGCGGATTTTCCCTGCCAGGATCCCCACAGCCCCACTGAGGAGGATGTAATATACAGAGGAAAAGCTGACTGCAAACAGGGTGCAAAGCAGCATGCCCATGCCCACCCCCAGCAGGATGCAGAGACTTACAGGATCCCGTTCTAGACTCCGGAGCATCCGCAAACCGGCAGTTATAATTAAGTAGACCACACAGACCTGGATGCCGTGAAAGGCGTGCGACACATAGGTCAGCGCCAGGAAACGATCCAGGAACAGGGAAATAATGTAGATGATAACAAAGGAGGGGATGCATACTGCCAGGGTGGCAGCTGCTGCGCCCCATCCCCCAGCCATCCGGTAGCCCAGATAGGTGGCGCTGTTGATGGCAACGGGGCCGGGCGTGGATTCGGAAATGGCAGCCATATCTAAAAATTCCTGTTTATCCAGCCATTTTTTCTTTGTGATAAACTCGTTCTCCAGCAGGGCGAGCATGGCATAGCCGCCGCCGAAAGTGAAAGCGCCGATTTTCAGAAAGGTCAGAAATAGAGTGAGAAGCCTGTTGGATGCTTTCATACGGAACACCTCCGATCAATAGTATACACAGTTTGCCTGTTTAAGTCAAGGCAGCATGGCAAAATGCCCTGTTTTGACACATGCGGTCTGCACTTTTGGGCAGTTTTTCTCTTTTCCCGTCGGAGAAAAGGGTGTATAATGTAATAGAAGACTTTGTATAGCATCTGCTGACGAATTTTCCGTCATATCACACAAAAATTCCTTGAAATACGACAGTATTCCTGCGCCATTTCTGTGCAATCTGACGAGAAATCTGTTGGCACATCTGCTACACAATTTTTGTGTGGCGTTGCTTTCAGAAAGAGAGTGTGTTTCGATGAATAAGGATCTGACAACGGGCAGTGCCAACCGGGCACTGATCCTGTTTACACTGCCGATGTTTATCAGTGTGATTTTTCAGCAGCTGTACAACATGGCAGACAGTGTGATTGCCGGCAGGTATGCCGGAGAGGATGCGTTGGCGGCAGTGGGAGCAAGCTACCCCATTACTATGATTTTTATGGCGGTGGCGGTGGGCAGCCAGGTGGGCTGCTCTGTGGTAATCAGTCGGTTCTTCGGTGCGAAGGATTACGTCCGGACTCGCTGCTGCATTTCCACAACTCTGATCGCAGGTCTTGTGCTTTCCGCCGTGCTGACCCTGGCTGGGGTTCTGTGCAGTGCGCCCCTGATGCGGCTGGTGAATACGCCGGACAATATTTTTGCTGCCGGAAAGCTGTATTTACAGGTCTACACCGCCGGATTTCTGTTCTTGTTTATGTATAATATAACCACCGGTATTTTCAGCAGTCTCGGAGACAGCAAAACGCCCTTGTACTTTCTGATCGCCTCCTCTCTGGGAAATGTGGCACTGGATGCGGTATTTGTAATTGTATTCCATTGGGGCGTTGCCGGTGTGGCATGGGCGACCTTCATTGCGCAGGGCATCGCCTGTGTGCTGTCGGTTCTGGTGCTGCGTCGCCGGATCCGACAGCTGGAAACGGCGGAAAATCCCCAGCGGTTCAGCTGGGCAGCTCTCCGGGAGATTGCCCGGGTGGCGATTCCGAGTATATTACAGCAAGGCTTTGTTTCTGTGGGAAATCTGTTTATTCAGTATCTGGTCAACGGCTTTGGCTCCTCCGTCATTGCCGGCTACTCTGCTGCCATTAAGCTGAACACCTTTGCCATTACCAGCTGCACCACGCTTGGCAGCGGCATTTCCAGCTTTACCGCCCAGAACCTTGGGGCAGGAAAGCCAGACCGGATTCGCAGCGGCTTCCGTACCGGTGCGCTGTTTTCCGTGCTCGTTTCAGTGGCGTTTTCCTTTCTGTTCTGCTTTCTGGGCAGTCCGCTTCTGCGGCTGTTTATGAACCAGGACAGCACAGTATTGGCAATGGATACAGGACTTCTGTTCCTGCGGATCGTTGCCCCCTTCTACTGTGTGGTTGCAGTGAAAATCAGCTGTGACTCTGTACTGCGGGGTGGGGAGTGCATGCAGTATTTTATGATAACCACCTTTTTGGATCTGGCACTGCGTGTGATCCTTGCGTTTATCTTTTCTCCCCTGTGGCAGCAGACCGGCATCTGGCTGGCATGGCCCATCAGTTGGACGCTGTCCACTGTACTGTCCTTGGTATTTTACCGGATGCGACCCTGGGAAAAGCGGATGCATGGGTGAATTCCTGCGAAAAAAGATCGGATTTTTCTGATCTTTTTTCTTTTTTCGCTTGACATGGAGTTGACTCCAGGTGTTATAATAATGGCATCACAACAAAGGAGGTTGCTTCATGAGCAAGCAGATTTTGATTCTTTCCGCAAGTCCCCGGAAGGGCGGCAATTCCGACGTTCTTTGCGATGCATTCCGCAGAGGCGCAGAAGAAAGCGGTCATAAGGTGGAAAAGCTGAGGCTTTCTGAGCGGAACATCCACTACTGCACCGGCTGCGGCGTCTGTAACAATACCCACTGCTGTGTCCAGAAGGATGACATGGCACAGGTTCTGGAGCGGATGGTGCAGGCGGATGTGATCGTGCTGGCAACGCCGGTGTATTTCTACACCATGGACGCACAGCTGAAAACCCTCATCGACCGGACGGTGCCCCGTTACACAGAGCTGTCCAACAAGGAGTTTTACTATATCCTGACGGCGGCGGACACCAACCAGGCGATGCTGGAAAAGACGGTGGAGAGCATTCGGGGCTTTACGCTGGATTGCCTGGACACCCCGGTGGAGCGTGGGATTCTGTACGGCACCGGTGTCTGGAAAACCGGTGAGGTGGAGCATACAAAGCATCTGGAGGATGCCTATCAGATGGGCAGACAGGTATAAGGAGGATTTTATATGGAACACACAATAGTACGGGACAAACAATCTGCGGCTGGAGCCGCTTTGCGAATTGCATTGACAGTGGCTGCGGCGGTTCTGCTGCCCCAGCTGTTTCATGCAGTGGGTGCAATTTCCGGAACGGGTACCGCACTGGGTGCTGCACTTTTGCCCATGCATATTCCGGTGCTGCTGGCAGGGCTTTTGTACGGTCCGGTGGTGGGTGTTGCCGCCGGCGTGCTGAGTCCTTTGCTTAGTGCAGCGGTTTCTGATATGCCCACAGCGGCGCTTCTGCCCTTCATGGTACTGGAGTTGGGCGTGTACGGGCTTACATCCGGCTTCCTGTCCCGGACAGGATTGCACGGCTTTACAAAGCTGCTGTTGGCACAGCTTGCAGGCAGAGCCGCAAGAGCATTGGCAGTGCTGACGGCCATCTACCTGTTGAGAAATACCCGGCTGGAGCCAGCTGCTGCATGGCAGTTTGTCACCGCCGGTCTGTTCGGCATCCTGATCCAGTGGGCGGTGATCCCTCTGCTGGTCAAGTATATCCAGGACAGGAGAAATCAGCATGCATGACCTGGAACGGGCAAGGACGCTGCTGACGGAAGGATGCTATACCTGCGTGCTGTGCCGGGTGGATGTCTGCTATACAAGCCATAGCAAGGGCATTTCTCCCATGCTGGACTGGATTGGTGCAGGTGTGGAGCTGAGGGGCTTTTGTGCTGCGGATATCATCGTAGGCAAAGCGGCAGCCATGCTGTTTGTGCATGCCGGAGTGTGCGCTGTGTACGGCAGGGTCATGAGCACTGCCGGGAGGGACTATCTCACCGCCCATGGGGTGGCGTGCAGCTATGACACATTGACAGAACAGATCGTGAACCGCACCGGCGATGGAGTCTGTCCCATGGAGCAGACTGTGGCGCAGTTGGAGGATCCACAGGTTGCCTATGCAGCCTTGCGGAGGAAACGTGACGAAATGAGGAGGAAACAATGAAGAAACTAGGATTTGGATGCATGCGGCTGCCGCTAATGGATCAGAATAATCAGAAGAGCTTTGACATGCCCCAGCTTTGCAGCATGGTGGACGCATTCCTGGAACGGGGCTTTACCTATTTCGATACTGCATACATGTACCACGATTTTGAAAGCGAACGGGTGATGAAGCAAGCGCTGATTGAACGGCATCCCCGTGAAACATTCCTGCTTGCCACCAAGCTGCCCACCATGTTTCTGAAGGAAGCGCCGGATATGGAACGGATCTTCAGCGAGCAGCTGGAAAAGACGGGAGCCGGGTACTTCGACTACTATCTGCTGCATAGTCTGAATGAGGAGAACTATGCAACGGTGCAGCGACTGGATGCCTTCGGCTTTTGCATGCGGAAAAAACAGGAGGGACTGATCCGCCGTCTGGGCTTTTCCTTCCATGACAGTGCGGCATTGCTGGATAAGATCCTGACAGAGCATCCGGAAACGGAATTTGTTCAGCTGCAGCTGAATTATCTGGACTGGGACAACGAAACCGTTCAGTCCCGGAAATGCTACGAGGTTGCAAAAAAGCATGGCAAGGATATCATCGTCATGGAGCCGGTAAAGGGTGGTACCCTTGCAAAGGTGCCGGAGCAGGCAGAGCAGCTGCTGAAGAGGTATGCGCCGGAGCATTCCGTGCCCTCCTGGGCGATCCGCTTTGCCGCAAGTCCGGACAATGTGGTTATGGTGCTCAGCGGTATGAGCAGCATGGAACAGCTACAGGATAACATGAGCTATATGGAGCAGTTCCAGCCCATGAAGCCGGAGGAAATTGATTTGTGTATGCAGGTGCGGGATATTATCAACGGCACCATTGCCGTGCCCTGTACTGCCTGCCGCTACTGTGTGGAAGGATGTCCCATGCAGATTCCGATCCCGGATTACTTTGTCCTGTACAATGCGGAGCTGCAGGAGGTGGAGAAGCCCTTCACGGTGCAGCAGACCTATTATGAGAATCTGACCCGGCAGCACGGAAAGGCTTCGGACTGTGTTGCATGCCGCCAGTGCGAGCAGCATTGCCCCCAGCATATTTCCATTGTGGAAAATCTGAAAAAGGTGGCAGAAACCTTCGAGGTGTGATATGACGATTTCGGAGACCGCAAAAAAATATGATCTGACTCCGGATACCCTGCGGTATTACGAGCGGATCGGACTGATTCCGCCGGTGCGCCGGAACGCCTCCGGTTTGCGGGATTACGACCAGGAGGCTTGCCGGTGGGTGGAGTTCATCAAATGCATGCGAAGCGCCGGCCTGCCCATTGAGGTGCTGATCGAGTATGTACAGCTCTTCCGGCAAGGGGATGCCACCGTTGACGCCCGGCTGGAACTGCTGACGGAACAGCGCAGACTGTTGCAGGAGCGGATCTGTGCCATGCAGAACACCCTTGCCCGGCTGGACTATAAGATCCAGCTGTATGAATCCGGGCAGATGAAGCAGTGTGAACAGCGGCTGACCGGATCCGGCGAGCCGGAGCAGCCGGATATTCCGTGATGCTTGCCTTTTGCGTGTTGTTTTGATTTTGGAAAAAACGACGAAAATTCCCTATGATATTCTCCGTTCGCCGAGTTATACTATTATCACGGCATCCAATTCTATTAAAAACAAAGGAGAACCATTATGAAGGGTGAATTTACGCAGAAGGGTAAGGAAGCAATGGAGCGTTTTAAGATGGAGTCTGCCAGCGAGGTTGGCGTATCCCTCAAGCAGGGCTACAACGGCGATCTGACTGCACGTCAGGCTGGTTCCATCGGCGGCCAGATGGTCAAGAAGATGATCGACGCATATAAGATGCAGTAAGATCTTTTCCCCGAAAAAGTGCGCTGTGCGGCATTTGTCGTGCAGCGCACTTGCTTTTTCCGGATTTTGATGCATAAAAAAGCACCCCCGTCCGGTTTGCCGGAACGGAGGCGCTGATTGATTCAACGAATCAAAGGAAGATGTACTTGAGAATGAACAGAACCGCCAGAACGTACATAATGGGATTGATTTCCTTGCGCTTGCCGCAGATCAGGTTGATGATCACATAGGAGATCACACCGATGGAAATGCCCTCAGAGATACTGTAGAACAGGGGCATTGCAATGATGCACAGGTAAGCGGGGATCGCACTGGTGTAGGTGTCTTCTGTCAGCTTGATCTCGGTGACGGTGCTGAACATCAGGAAGCCAACCAGGATCAGAGCCGGAGCGGTTGCAAAGGAGGGGATTGCAGTGAAGATGGGAGCAAAGAGCATGGAGATCAGGAACAGAACGGCGGTGGTCAAAGCAGTCAGACCGGTTCTGCCGCCTGCTGCCACGCCGGCGGAGGATTCCACGAAGGTGGTAGTGGTGGAGGTGCCGAATACGGCGCCGGCAGAGGTTGCAACGGCGTCGGCCAGCAGTGCAGGCTTGATGGCAGGCAGCTTGCCGTCCTTATCCAGCATGTTTGCCTTGGTGCTGACACCGATGAGCGTACCCAGTGTGTCAAACAGATCAACGAACAGGAAGGAAAAGATAACTACCACAAAGTTCAGAATGCCCACATTGCCAAAGTCCAGCTTGAAGCACTGACCAAAGGTCTGGCTCAGCTTGGTGAAATCTGTGATGCCCAGAGTGGGGAACAGGGTGTATGCACCTGCATCCGGGTTGGGCACATACAGACCGGTCAGCTGGCAAAGCATGCCCAGGATCCAGGTGCCTAAGATGCCGATCAGAATGGAGCCCTTGACCTTCTTGATATAGAGGACGGAGGTCAGCAGCAGACCGATGACAGCCAGCAGTGCGCAGATGCCTGTGGTGTGGAAATTTTGGGTAAAGTCCGTGATGGTAACCAGAGTTGAAGCGTCAACAGACAGTCCAGCGTTCTGCAGGCCGATGAAGGCGATGAATAGACCGATGCCCACGGAAACGGCACGCTTCAAAGGCAGGGGGATGGAGTTGAAGATAGCTTCCCGCACGTTGGTAAGGGAGAGGATAATGAAAATGATACCCTCAATAAATACGGCAAAGAGCGCTACCTGCCAGGAAAAGCCCATAGTGCCGCATACGGTGTATGCCATGTAGGCGTTCAGTCCCATGCCGGCGGAAAGGGCGAAGGGCAGGTTTGCCCACAGAGCCATGCAGATGGTTCCCACGAAGGATGCGAGACAGGTTGCCAGCAGAACGGCGGTGCTGTCCATGCCGGTGGAGGAAAGGATGCTGGGGTTGACTGCCAGGATGTACGCCATGGTCATGAACGTGGTCAGACCGGCAGCCAGTTCGGTTTTCACATTGGTTTTGTTTGCCTGGAGTTTGAATAGCTTTTCAAACATACGTTACACCTCAATTTCCAAATTCTGCAATGTAGGGCAGATTCCGGTAGTATTCCCCATAGTCCAGACCATAGCCGATGACGAAATAGTCCGGGATGGTGAACAGGGAGTAATCCGCCTTCAGATCCACGATCCGCCGATCCGGTTTGTCCAGCAGGGTAATGATCTCCAGGGAAAGGGGATTGCGGATTTTCAGGATCTTCAGGATCTCGTTCAGGGTTCTGCCCGTATCGATGATATCCTCCACAATAAACACATGATACTTGCTGACGTCCTGTGTGAGATCCATGGTGATCTGCACATTTCCAGAGGAATTGGTGTCCTCAAAATAACTTTTTGCCGCCATGAATCCGATCTCGCAGGGAACGGTGATCTCCCGGCTCAGATCTGCCAGGAACACATAAGCGCCCTTGAGAATGCTGACCAGCAGAATGGGCGCTCCGTCATAAGCGGCGTTGATGCGTTCGCCTGCTTTTTTCAGAGCCTCCTTGATCTGATCCTCCGTAATCAGAATCTGCTTGATTTTGCTCTGGTACTCCTCTGGATTTGCAAATTCCATATTTTCTCTCCTATTCATTCCGGCGCTGTGTCCGGGTAAAATGGGTTTCCGCTGCTGCCTTAACAACATTATCACAATTATATCACACGCTCTACACAATTTCAAGGATGAAAGCGCATTTTGCAGGCACTCTTTATCTAAAAACAGCCTATTTCATGCCGCAAGAGAGAAAACTGCGTTTTTTGTGTGCTGCGGTTGCAATTTTTAAGGATTTTCGGTATAATATAGTCGGGAGGTGCATAGAATGAAGATCACTTTGAACCCGGATGCCCAGATGGTTGCCGCAGTGCGGGAGGGCCTGGCACACACCGGCGGATACTGCCCCTGCCGCAGGGAACGGAAACCGGAAAATAAATGTATTTGTCAGGAGTTCCGTCGCCAGATGGAGGATCCGGACTTTGAAGGCTACTGTCATTGCATGCTGTACTACTGCACGCATAGGGACTAGCCTGTAGAGTGCACCTGATGGCTTTGCACAGCATTTGCAGCCCTAAGACAAAACCGGTGAATGGGAACCATTCACCGGTTTTTTGCTGTTTTACCAGCCGATCACAGAATGACTGTGAATGTAGAATTCCTCCTGGCTCGGCTGCCAGCCCTTTTCCTTTGGAGGAAACTGGGCATCAAAGGCTGCTACAGCTTCTGCATCCTCACAGCATGCCGCCGCAGTGCTTTCCCGGTAGCAGAGCTTTCTGCCGTCCAGGGTACCCGGGGTCAGCTCCTTTACCAGCAGAGCTGTCGGGAAGATGTCCCCCTCCAGACACACATTGTACCGCTTGCAGCTGCGAAAGCCACGGGATACATAATTGTCCGGATTGCCAAATATAACAATGACGTCATATCCAAGCGCTTTTGCCCGGCGGAAGGATTCCTCCAGCAACGCTTTACCGTATCCCTTTCTTTGGCAGGCAGGATGCACGCTCAAAGGTCCGAAGGTGAGGATTCGATGCCGATTTCCTGCCTGGTCCTCCAGCCAGCTGTGGGTGTACAGCACACTGGCGATGATCTTGCCTTCACGTTCCAGTACCAGATCCAGCTCCGGCACAAAATCCGGATGCTGCCGCATGGTGTGGACGAAATAGTGCTCATTGCAGCCCGGCACGCTCTGATTCCAGAATGCTTCCCGGGTCAGGGTTTCTACTGTCTGGTGATCCGCCTTGGTTTCCTGGCGGATGATGTAGTCACGTTCTTTCATTGTTTTACCTCCTGAAAATGGTTGACTGCAATACCGGGAGGTTGGCTGAGCTTGCAGCGAACCTTCCGGTTACGCTACAATCTCCAGTGTGTAGTATGGTTTCAAACATACACTCCTTTTGTATTATTACAACGCCGAAGCGGTGTTGCCCTTAGGATTCCTCCAGGGAGTTGGCCTGCTGTTTCCAGTGCGCTTTGAGCATTTCCAGAATCCTGGTTGCATCCTCCAGTTCGCTTTCCTTGTGATATTCCTGCATTTCGCTGAATGTTCCGGACTCGCTGACGATTCCCAGCAGCCACTTGCCCAGTAATGTTTTTTGAAACCGGAAGATCATGCAGTGAATGCCGTCCGGATCATCGAATTCTGTAGTGAATTCCACTTTCGCAGGTCTGCACCCCAGCTCGGTTGGGTAGGAGAGCCATTGCGCCAGTTCCTCTGCGGCTTCTTTAATCGGTTCTGTCATCTTGGAGCATTCCTTTCGCTATAGCATTCCAAAAAGCAGTCTTTGTTGAATAACGTGTTTATATCCACCAGGCAGGTGTCAGCTCTCCCAGTGTGACCACTTTTCCTTTGGTGATATCCAGCATGATCCGGATCTCCTGGTAGCTGTCCGGCATCAGCTGTACCATCAGCTCCCGGCAGGCGCCGCAGGGTGCTCCGGTTCTGCCATCCGGCATGATTGCCAGCACCTGGTCGATTTCCTGTTCTCCCTCCGTGATCATATGAAAAATCGCATTCCGCTCTGCACAGATGCCCAGGGTGGAGCAGGTGTCAATGCATACGCCGGTGTAAATCTTGCCGGACTTTGCACGAATGGCTGCGGCAACTCCGCCAGCCTCCACATACTTTGAAATGCTTCTGCCCTTCTGGACGACCTTTGCCGCCTGAAAGAGTTCTTCCCAGCTTTGATCCATGACCATGTCTCCTGCTCTGTGATATGGATATAGTATACCATTTCAAAGGCGGCTTCGTCAATGCTTTCATACAGTATTTTTCCGGAAACGTTGACAAGTGCCCGACTTTGGAGTATAGTATAGGCAACACCGCACAAAGAATGT
>NZ_FR894835.1:25336-30837 GCF_000434255.1 Ruminococcus sp. CAG:379
AGAAAAGGAGTATGGAAATGAAAATACTGATTGTGATCGATATGCAGAATGATTTTATTGATGGGGCTTTGGGTACCCCGGAGGCTGTTGAAATTGTGCCGGCAGTGGCGGAAAAGATCCGACAGTACCGGGAGGCTGGAAATCCGGTGGTGTTTACCCGGGATACCCACGGGGATGATTATCCGGACACCCAGGAGGGTCAGAATCTGCCGGTGATCCACTGTGTGGAAGGAACCTCCGGCTGGGAGATCTCTCCCCAGCTGCCGGTGGAAAATGCCCGGATCATCAACAAGCCCTCCTTCGGCTCTCTGGAACTGGCGGATTATGTAGCATCCTTTGAGCAGATCGACAGCATTGAGTTGGTAGGGTTGTGTACGGATATATGCGTGATCTCCAATGCCATGATTCTGAAGGCCGCCCTGCCGGAGATCCCCTTGTTGGTGGATGCATCCTGCTGTGCCGGAGTTACACCGGAAAGCCATCGGAATGCCCTGGAGGCAATGAAGATGTGTCAGATCACGGTGACTCACAGTTAAATGAATGAATTGCATACGAGAATATTATTTTAATTTTATTGTTCTGGCTGAAAAATTAGCTGTTTTATATAGAAACTGTTCAATTGTAATCAGATAATTCGGTTATAAGGCAGGATTTATCATAGAGAAAGCACAATATGTCATTGCAATTTATGCTCAAATAGAGTATTATGTAATTGATTTATAGCCTCGTCTGAGTGGTTTTATAGCTTGGATGAAAGCTAAAAATTAAAACTTTACATCGTGAAGGAGAAAATCATCATGAAGAAGACAAGATCCATTCTGTCCGCACTGACAGTCATGGCTATGCTGGTATCTGTTCCGGCAAGCGTATCCGCCGCTGATTCAGTTTCGCTGATTGCTGGCAAGGCAACCGCAAAGGCTGGGGAGGAGTTCAGTGTTGACGTAAAACTGTCCGGCATTCCCAGTGCCGGCATGAGCATCCTGGACTTTGCTGTAGGATTCGACAGCAGCATTCTCACCATTACTGACGTTACCCTGGGTGCAGTAGGCAACACCGGTGCCATCGAGGCTGATAAGGACACCGGCGACGTATTTACCTGGAGCGTGGACGGGGATCAGCTGTGCATGCTTTGGACAACCGGTCTGACCGACAGCCAGTACTGGATGAAGGACACTACATCTGACGTATTTGTAACCATTACCGGTACTGTAAATGCATCTGCTGCTGAAGGAACTGTTGTTCCGCTGGAGATCGCTCCGGTTGCTCGTGAAACCTATCCGGGCAGCGGCGTGACCAATGATAAGATCGTTGCAGGCTACATTGACAATTCCAATACGGCTGTTTACTATAATGTACTCGGCACAGCCGGAGAGGTAACCGTTGGCAGCGATGCTGCTGCCGATCTGTATGGTGACGTGGACTGCAACGGTGCCGTTGAAATCAATGACGTGGTTCTGCTGTCCAGATACGTTGCACAAGATGCAACTGCAAAGGCACCCTCTGCACAGGGACTGCTGAATGCGGACTGCAAAAAGGATGGTACTATCGATTCCAGTGACATTACTGCAATTGCACGGTATCTTGCACATCTGATCGACGCAAGCGAACTGGGCAAGTAAGCGATCGGGCCGACAGAAACAGGGGGAAGCATGTATCAGAGCATGAAAAAAGCATCAGCAGTGTTGCTTGCGCTGCTGATGTCTGTCGGCACATCTGCGTTTTATCCGTTGGATCCATCCACAACAGCAGCCGCAGCCGATCAGGGCTTGTACGGTGATCTGAACGGGGATGGACTGATTGATGGTTCGGATTATGCGCTGCTCAGAGGATATCTGGCAGGGCAGATTTCTGCATTCCCGTATGAGCCTGCGCTGCAGGCGGCAGATGTAACGGGAGATCAGACAGTGACTGCGGATGACGCAGCGATGCTGAACGAGTATTTACTTCACAAGCGCACCGGGTTTGCATCGGGTGCATCCTTTGAAATCAAGCAGACGCCGGACTATTATTTTGCGGTAGACGCAGAGTATAGCCAGGGTATCCGCGAGGATCTGAACGCCGGATTTACCGGCGAAGCATACGTCAACTATGATAATGTGATTGGCAGCTATGTCAACTGGACGGTGCAGGTGCCAAGTGCGGGCAACTACCGTGTGACATTCCGCTATGCAAACGGATCTGCTGCGGATCGCCCCTGCAAGGTGACAGTCAACGGCAATACGGACTATGCGTTGGTGTCCTACCCCTCCACGGAGGCATGGACCACCTGGGCGGAGTCCAGCGTGGTGGTCACATTGCATGCGGGACAGAATACCATTCGTGCAACGGCTTCTACGGAAGGCGGCGGTCCCAATATGGACTACCTGATCCTGGAGCCTACCACGGATCCTGCCGCATCTCTGACGGAAGAAATTCCGGAGGGGGCACAGCAAGTGGAAAATCTGGATCGGGGCGTGATTGCGGCGAAGTCCGGCAATGACAAGGGTATGCTGATTTCCTGGCGGCTGCTTGGTACCGATGATGAGAATACCTCCTTCAAGGTGTTCCGCAACGGAGAACCCACTGTGCTGTATGAGGGCACAGCGGCGGATGCTACCTGCTATTATGATCCGGATGGTACAGCATCAGATTGGTATACGGTGGATGTATACCAGGGCTCGGAGTGTACGGAATTTGCATGCCTTGCAACCATGCTGGGCAATAAGGACTCTTCGGGTGCATATTTTGATATCAACTTTACGGCACCGGCGGATCTGACCATGCCGGACGGTTCTACCTGCTCTTACACAGTCAATGACTGCTCTGTGGGAGATGCGGACGGGGATGGTCAGTACGAGCTGTTCGTGAAGTGGGATCCTTCCAATTCCAAGGACAATTCCAAGAGTGGCTATACGGGCAATGTATACCTGGACTGCTACAAGCTGGACGGCACAAGACTCTGGCGTGTGGATCTGGGGAGAAACATCCGTGCGGGTGCACATTATACCCAGTTCATGGTTTATGACTATGACGGGGACGGCAAGGCTGAAATGATCTGTAAGACCTCCGATGGTACGGTGGATGGTACAGGGGCTGTGATTGGCAACGCTTCGGCAGATTACCGGGCGTCCTCCGGCTACATCCTGTCCGGCAACGAATACCTGACGCTCTTTGACGGTCTGACGGGCAAAGCGCTGGATACCATAGATTACGTACCGGGACGGGGTACGGTCAGCAGCTGGGGCGATTCCTACGGAAATCGTGTGGATCGGTTCCTGGCGGCAACGGCCTATCTGAACGGCACCACACCCAGTTGTGTAATGATCCGGGGCTATTACACCAGAATGACCGCAACGGCATACAATGTGGTCAACAAAAAGCTGGTACAGCTTTGGGCATTTGATTCCGGAACTGCGGAAAGCACCACCTCCGGCTACGGAGACGGCAATCACAACTGCTTTGCGGCGGATTGTGATAACGACGGCAAGGATGAAATTGTGGTGGGCTCTGCGGTGATCGATGACGACGGCACACTGCTGTATACCACCGGTCTGCGGCATGGAGACGTGCTGCACGTGGGGGACTTTGTGCCCAGCAATCCTGGCCTGGAGATCTTCATGTGTCACGAGGCTGCGCCTTACGGTATGTCCCTGCGTGATGCGGCAACCGGCAAAATGATCCTGCGGAAAACCGGCGCTGGAGATACCGGCCGGGGACTTGCGGATAATCTGATCGCCGGGAATGACAGTGCTGAGTTTGTGGGCGTACAGGATTCTGTGGTTTATGACGCATCCGGCAATACGGTCTGCAACTGGAGCGATATCACCAAGTGGGGTATGAACTCCGTGGTTTACTGGACTGGCTCTCTGGAGCGGGCAGTGCTTGACCGGACTATGGTGGATCAGTACGGTTCCGGCAGAGTCTTTACCGGCAGCGGCGTGACCTACAACAATTCGTCCAAGTCCAATGCGTGTCTGACCTGTGATCTGTTTGGTGACTGGCGAGAGGAAATGATCTTCCGGCTGGGAACCGGATCCGGCGTCCGGATTTACTCTACGACTTACGAGACGAAATACGGCATCGTTTCTCTGATGCACAATGTACAGTATCGTACAGCTATTGCAGGGCAGAATGTGGCTTATAACCAGCCGCCCCATACGGATTACTTCCTGGGAACCGGTTATCCGCTTCCGGAACGTCCAAATGTGTATGCTGCAAAGCCTTAAGGCAGCAGCATGCCCAGTGGTTTTGCGATGAATCTGCCGAGTTTTTTTAGGCTTATTACCCAGAACCTCCTAGCAATACGTCTTCCGGATGGAAGACGTGATACAAATGCGGTGCAGCTCCCGATTGTGGGACTGCACCGTTTTTTTCTGTTCTGCCGGATGACGCATATACATGAAATGGAACTACTACCAGGCGGATCACCGGGGCATGCAGCCGATGAAAATCGGCGGTGTTTCAGATAGGAGGAAGGACAGAAGTGGTGCTATGCAGAGGGCGAATTCCGGTATACCAGCAAGGAACAACTGATCGATTTTTGCGCGGAGCATCTGGCAAATGAAAACTGGCCGGCGGAACAGGTTTGTGCGCATATGGAAGCAGTTGTACCGAATCTGAAGCACTGGAAGTATCTTGTAATTTTACATATGTCAGCATACAAGTATGTAAGGGAGTTTTGGAGTATGTACAAGAATATTGAAAAAAGCACAAAGTTGGAGTTGAAAGATCTGGTGGTTTACCAGGAGGGGCAGGTAGTCAGCAAGACCCTTGTGCAGAACGATCTGGTTAGCATGACGGTTTTTTTCTTTGACAAGGGAGAAGAAATCTCGACGCACGCAGCAGGCGGCGATGCGATGGTAACGGTTCTGGAAGGCAAGGGTAGGTTTACCGTGTTCTACCTGGAGCAGGGGGAAACGCTAATCATGCCGAATGATATGGTGAGGAACGATTTAAAATGCAGCTGGTGGTCTCGTTCTAAGAATCAGACCGCCAGTCGTCAAAACAGCGGAGCAGCCATTTGGATGCTCTTTTTTTATTATTTACGAGTTTGCCTCCTGCATAATCAAGCATGTATACAGGCGATTGTGCACCAAAATGATAAAAAAATGTCCCCTTCTATTGACATTTTGAAGAATATGGGGTATAATAGCCCTTGACAGAAAGTTAAAATGTATATATCTTAAGCGTGCAAGGCTATGGAGGGCAATCATGACAAAAAAGAAAAAGATTCTGATCTGGATCGTATCCATCTTGCTGGGCGGCGCACTGCTGTACTCCGGCGCCTGGCTGTATTATTATTACGCTGTCTGTCTACCCCACATGCCGGCAGAATCCTATGGGTTTAAGATTGATGAGAATCTGCCCCAAAGTGCCGGCGGAACTGATTATACTGCTCTTATAGGAGATAAATATTGGCTTGGTTGTTACTTTGTTCCGCACTTCGGGAATTTTCATTGCTCTTTTACCATTACAACGTCTACGGGAATTGATGACAATCATTGTATCGTCAATGAAGATGG
>NZ_FR894836.1:0-1681 GCF_000434255.1 Ruminococcus sp. CAG:379
ACCTGGGAAGATAAATCAACGCCGACACAAAACGGTGCAGAGCTTTTGCTCTGCACTCTCTATTCCTCCATAGCTCAGTCGGTAGAGCACCTGACTGTTAATCAGGGTGTCACTGGTTCAAGTCCAGTTGGGGGAGCCAAGAAAAAAAGCCTGAACATGTATGTGTTCAGGCTTTCTTGTTTTAGTACCTGTAGGAGGAGCGGACATTATGCAGATTTCAAGCAGATTCACCCTTGCGGTTCATATTCTCCTGTGTCTGGATACCTTCCGGGATCAATACAAGGTCACCAGCGAGTTTCTGGCTGGCAGCACCAATGTGCACCCGGTGATGATCCGGAAGCTGCTGGGTCAGTTAAAGACTGCCGGTCTGGTGGAGGTGACACAGGGCTCCGGCGGCGCAAGCATTGCAAGACCCCTGGAGCAGATCACTCTGTTGGATGTGTACCGGGCGGTGGACAGTGTGGATGCGGATTCCCTGTTCCATTTCCACGAAAAGCCCAATCAGCTTTGCCCGGTGGGGCGGAATGTGCACGGGGTGCTGGATCCATGTCTTGCCCGTGCACAGCATGCGATGGAACGGGAATTACAGAGCGTCACCATGGCGCAGGTGCGTGGGGATTTGCAGCATCGGCTGGATACGGAGGAGTCGTGAGAGTTCATGGCTCCTTACAACAGCGGTGTGCTATACTATAGTTGTAACAAGAACTGTTACATCATGAATGGAGGTATTCTCATGAAACAGTACACGAAAATCACACTTGGAGCCGATAGCCGCACGGAGCTGCACGATAAGCTGGGGCTTACCGGCGCCGAGGTCAGCATCAACACCCTGCCGGCAGGGGCGGGGGTGCCCTTTGTCCACGCCCACAAGCAGAATGAGGAGATTTACGGTATCCTGACCGGCAAGGGCAAGGCGGTGATCGACGGGGAGGAGATTACTCTGACTGCCGGGGACTGGCTCCGGGTGGCGCCGGCGGCAAAGCGCCAGTTCTCCGCAGCTGCTGACAGTGCCATTTCCTATGTGTGCATTCAGGTGAAGGAGTACTCCCTTGCAGGGTTTACACAGGAGGACGCAGTGGTGGAATGATCCCTGCTGCCCACGCCCGGAGCATCCGCTCCGGGCTTTTTTGTATTCGGTACATCCCACAAAAGCGGTTCAGCGGCTTTGTGCAGGGTTCCTATACAATCCGTTGAAAATAAACAGCAGGTACATTCTCTACCGCCCTATACATTTAAAACAAAATTCAGTTGACATTGCGTTGGATAGATGGTAAAATAGCATAAAGGGCAGTTTGTCGGCACGGAATGAGGGGCGGTACTGCAAAGGTAAGGGGATTGGGTCATTATGAGCATGCAGACAGAAGCAGCCGGGATTCCGGCATACACACCGGTGGTTACCGGCTCAGTTAAACAATATGTATATAAACGGAAGGGCTGCCTGGTGGATCGACAGATCCGGCTGCTGGCGGAAGCTCCGAGAAACGAGGCTTGGGCATGCCGGGTGGAGCGGCTGGCGGCGGCACTGGTGCTGCTGCCGGATTCTGTTACCAGATTCTGCACCCGGACGGATACGTTGGAACAGCTGGAGGAGGAGGTTCCCGGCGTGCATGCAAACGCCAGGGAAGCCCTGGCAAAGGAGGCTGCCGCCCTGTCGGATCGGGTGAGTCGGGACTCCCTGCCG
>NZ_FR894836.1:1687-8053 GCF_000434255.1 Ruminococcus sp. CAG:379
GGACTCCCTGCCGCCGCTGGAGCTGCCCCGGAAGGAGGAGCAGTGGTGCACCCCGGCGTACTGCACCCGGGCGGCAGAAATCTGCGGCGCACGCATTGCCTGGTGCAAGGATGTCATGGCATTCGAGCCGGAATTTCTCACCCTGTCCGAAAGACTCCGGAGCCTGGTGCCGGATACGGGGGCGTTTGAACTGGCACCGGTGGTGCTGCGGTCTGCCATGATCGACCAGGAGGTATTCACCACCGCCCGGACGGTGCTGACGGCGCCGGTGTATGACTGGCTGCCCCAGGTGGCACTGCTGGAAATGAAATTTCACCGGCTCAGCCCGGAGGAGCGGCAGCAGCTATGCAGCGTGCCCATGCTGGAAAAGCTCATCGGGGCATTCAAGACCTGCATGGCGCTGGAGGATCGGATGGCACAGGATCCGGTGTTCGGCAAGAAGGTATTCAAGGAGAAAAAACGCTGCCGGAAGCGAAACATTCCCTTTCTTTCCAGCAGCATCTATAAACAGTGCAAGCAGCCCCAGGTGGCGGATATGCTGAAGAATCCGGATCTGCGGCAGTGTACGGTATGACAGGTGAGGGCATGAAGATGGACAAGGATTATCTGTTGAATCAGCAGCGGCTGACGGAGCTTGCCGCCGCATTCGGGGAGCGGTGCGCCCGGGCGCAGGAGGCTGCCCGGCAGGCGCATGGGGAAAACGAGCAGACCTATCAGCGTGCCAATGGGGATTTATACGCTGTTCCCAGAAGCCAGGTGGAAACCGATCTGCATGCCATGGAGGAGATGGTTGCGGAAATTCAGCGGATCCAGAAAAAATTCCCGGCGGACGGGCCGCTGCTGTCGGAGGTGATTGCAGAAACCAAGCCTCTGCCCCTGCGGGGGAAGAAGTGCCTGGATGCGTTCTCCATGCATGCAAAGGCGTTTCTTTCCGCCGCAAAATCCCTGTGCGTGCAGCCGGCTGCCCAGGATGAAGCCGTGTGCGAGCGGCTGGCGGTATCCTACTGCAACGCAAGGGCGCTGTACCAGGAACTGGACGCATTGCTGGATCGGGACTATCCCACAAGGGCGATCCGGGCACAGCTGCGCCGGGATCGGGAGGATCGGGGAGAGCAGATCGACAGCACCTGCCGGGAGCAGTGTGATGTGACCCGGTGGCAGGCGTATGGGGAATGCCGGGCACTATGTGAAGGGCTGAACCGGCAGGCGGTACAGGTGCGCAGCGATTTGCTGTCCTGTGACCGGCTGGGGGCGGAGGAAGCCCCCAGGCAGATCCTGCTGGGGCGGGCGGCATTCGCCCTGTCCCCGGAAACGGAGAGGTTCTGGCAGGAAAATTTCCACCCGGATCCGGAGGCCTTCTGTTCCAACCCCTTTTATGTGGAGCTGAACCCGAATTTTTCCTCCATTGTGGTGAACGCCACCGGCGCACAGATCGAAAGCCGGGAGTTTGAGAGCCTGTTGGTGAATTGGTTTTTGCAGTTTCTGGTATCCTTCCCGGTGAAGGCGCTGCACGTCTGCGGCATGCAGGGGGATCTGTCCGGTGTGGTATGCTCCCTGGTGTCGGAGCTGACCAACGGGGTGGGGGAGGCTGTTACCTTTGACGGCCCCAAGGCCACGGAGGATGCCATTGCCGCAGGGGTTGACCGGATCAGCAGCCTGATGGAGGAGCGGATCCGGTTCTACGGCAGAAAATACGCCAATATCTACGACTACAACGCCCATTGTCCGGATACGCCTCAGCCTTTTGTGCTGGTGGTGATCCACAACTATCCCTATGCCTTTGAGGAACGCTCCGTCCGGAAAAAGGTGGAGAATCTTCTGGAAAGCGGTGGGCGCTGCGGCATTCTCACCCTGCTGGTGAACCATACGGACGCCCGGCTGACCCGGTTCGGTGAGCCGGTGCCGCCCCTGGATGCGGACAGGTACGGCTCACTGGTGGTGACCTACACCGGGGAGGGGTGCTTCACCGCAGGGGGCAGAGCATACAGGGCGGACATTGCCCAGCCGGCGTTTTCGGAGGGGGCGCTGTGGCAGCTGCTGGCGGATTCCACAAGATATGTGTCCCGGCCCATCCAGCTGGATTCCCTGCTGCACGAAGCCTATGACCGGACGCCCTATTACGATGAATTGAAGATTCCGGTGGGCAGGAGCGGCAACCAGGTGCAGTACTTCCGTCTGGATGTGGAAAGCACCGGAAAATCCGCTGCTCTGATCGCCGGGGGCACAGGCTCCGGCAAGACCACGTTTCTGCATACCCTCATCCTCAGCGGCGCAATGGCGTATTCTCCGGAGGAGCTGGAGTATTACCTCATTGACTTTAAGGATGGGGTGGAATTTTCCAACTACTTGAAGCGTCCGGGGGAGGCCAGCGCCTACATTCCCCATGTGTCCTTTCTTTCCCTGAAAAACCGGGTGGAGGACGCTTACGATGTGCTGCACAAGATCTCCGCTCTGAAGGAGCAGCGGAACCGGCTGTTCAACCGGGCAGGGGCAACGGATTTCAAGACCTATCACATGAGCAAAAAGGTGCAGAGCGGGGAATTGCCCAGGCTCAAGCGCACCATTGTCATCATTGACGAGTACCAGAATATGCTGGAGGCCACCGGAAACGGCAGTGCGGCACTGGCGGCAAAGTGCTCCGCCCGGCTGCTGGCGCTGCTCAAGGAGATCCGGAACGCCGGCATCAGCATCATCCTCAGCAGCCAGGCCATTTGCGTGGGCAGGGAGGCGAAGGATCAGATTTTCAACCGGATCGTGTTCAGCGGTTCGGAGAATACCATCAACAGCGCCTTTGAAACCAGCCGCAGCGGAGAAATGATGACCGATTTGCAGCAGGAGCGGGGGCTTGCCTATCAGTCGGAGGACGGGGGCGTGCATGCCACCCTGTTCAAGGCGGCGTGGGCAGGGAAAACCAATGGGGCGGAGCATCAGCGGATCGCAAAGGAGATCTGTGACAAGTGGGCGAATATTCCCGTGCCCCCCATGATCATTTCCGGCAACGAAGCACCACTTCTGGTGGGGGAGGGGAACTCCGATCTGTGCCGGTGCGTGCTGCCGGAGCCGGGGGATACCGGGTATCAACTGGTGCTGGGGCAGTCCTTTCTGTCCGATGAGCCGGTGGGACTGGAGCTGTCCAGCGGCACCTTCTCCGGCTATGTGATGCTGGGGGAGCTGTCCAGGCTGCGTGCTCTGGAGGCTTCTGCGGCATTGAGCTTCTTGCAGCAGCTCCGGGCGGAGGGCTGTCCCTTGGCGGATGCAGTCACCTACTGCGACCTGAACTACACCAGCCAGGGGCGCAAATACAGAAGCCCGTTGGAGGATATGGCGCCCATGCTGTCCGGCAGTGTGGCATACATCAAGAACGAAGGGGATGCGGCAGGACAGATCACCCGGCTGCATGACCTGTACCATGCACGGCTGGACGGGCTGAAGGCAGGGGCGGAGATCGACCTGAGCCCCAGACTGCTTATCGTCAGCAGCGCCCGGAATATCCTGGACTTTGCGCCGGAGCAGGCTGCGCCCCGGGAGGAACTCAGTGCCTTTGACCGACTGCTGATGGATACGGACGGAGGGGCTGCACCGGGGGCACGGGAGTTGAGCCAGCAGTTGGAACTGCTGTACACACGGGGCTATGAGCAGCATATTTTCGTGATCCTCACGGAAAAGGAGCCCCAGCGGCTCCGGGAGCTGATCCCCAGAGGCATCCGGTACCAACGGGCGGTGTTCTGCTCCAGGGAAGCCCTTGCGGCGGCGGACTGGAGCAACGGCGGCGAATATGTGTCGGTGGATACCCTGGCGGCAAACTGCTGCGTGGTGCTGCCCAATGTATCCAAGGTGCGTCCCTATCAGTACGAGAACTGGAAGGGCTGGTTTGACCGGTATCGGGCAGCCCTGCTGGATGGGTGAAAGGAGCCGGTATGCAGGATAAATTTTTTGTAGACCTTGCCCGGTTGGAGGAGTATACCGCATCCTTAAAAAAGCAGCTGGATCGGATGCAGGAGGCGGAGGCGTACCTGCAAAAGCGCACCCGTGCCCTCAGCGGCATGCTGGAGGATCAGGTGACGGTGCGTCTGGAGGAGGAGCTGGGCTATATGCGGCAAAGCGTGGATCGGCTTGGGGGCGAGATCGCCCGGCAGGTGTCGGATACGAAAAAAATGGCGGAGCTGTACCGGATGTATTTGCAGCGGGGTGATATTTTATGAGCGAGCATACCATACGGGCGCAAACGGAGCATCCGGAGGAGGCGATCCTGGCGTTCAGCAAGGAACTGGGGGAGTATGTAGACACCATGTCCCGGCTGTTTTTGCAGTTGAAGCAGGAGCATGCCAATATGCATGACTTCTGGCGTGGGGAGCAGTATGACCGGTTCTCTGCCTTTTTGGATGCTACGGTGGCGGATGCGGTCAAGCAATTGAAGCTGCTCCACGCCATGGAGGGGGATCTTGCCCGGAAGGCAAAGCTGCTGCGGGAGGCGCAGCGGCAATGAACCGGATGCAGAACCTTGCCCGGTGGGACGACTCTCTGGGAGAGCGGCTCAACGGCATGACCCGGCAGGCGTGGGGGCTGTTCACGGCGGAGCAGGCGGCATTTGAGGAGCTGCTGAAGCCCCTGGAGCAGACCTGCCCGGAGGTACAGCCCCTGACCTTTGATCCGGCGTCCCTTGCCCCGCCGGAGGAGTAGCGGCGGAGCATGCAGAACGGGCAGATGCAGCAGACTGCAAAAGGAGGTTCACATGGCACGGTTTTCAGCGGAAACGGTGCGGCTTGCCAAGCAGGAGCTGGATGAGAGTCTGGCGAGGATGCAGCAGACCGCACGGCAGCTTGCCCGGCGTGGGGAGCATGCAGAACGGTCGGCACGGGCGGAGCAGACAGCCGCCGGAGAAAAGTGCAGGCAGATGCAGCAGCAACTGGATCAGGTGCGGGAGCTGATGGTGCAGAACCAGGCGGCGCTGTACCGGCTGGAGGACGGACTGGGCAGCGCATTTCGCCGGCGGGAGGCGGCACTGTGCCGGGAAAAGGCGGCGGAGGAGGCGCTGGAGGAAGCCCAGCGTCAGTACCGGGCGGCAAAGGCTATGCCCCTGCCGGCAGAAAACGACCCCTCCTATGCCTTCCTGGAACAGGGCAGACGGAATGCCCTGAAACAGGGGGCACGGCAGATCGCCGATGCACAGGAGCGGATCCGCACCGCCCGGCAGGAGGCGGAGGAGCTGGCGGTACAAATGGGGGATGCGGCGCCGAAAATGGATCAGTGCCGGGCACGGCTTGCACGGCTTGGGGGCGCAGTCACGGCACTGGGCAGTCAGATCCGGACACTGGAACGGTTTCTGGAATCCCTTGCTGCGGGTCTGGAGGCATATGAAGCACAGGGGCAGACCCACCTGTCCGGTATGGAGCATGCCATCCGGTGCATGGAGGAGCCCCAGCAGCTGGGAACACAGGCGTGGAAGGCGATCTCTGACTATGAGGATGCAATGAACCGAATCAGATACTAGGTGATAGCATGGAACGGATGGAAACAGCAGCGCCCCATGCACTGCGGGATACCGCAGACAGGCTCCGGCGCACTACAGAGCAGTGCATGGCAGCGCAGGAGCGGATCAACAGGGCGGTGCATCAATACCAGGAGGCGCTGGACGATCGGGTATCCGCCGGAGCGGCACAGGCATTACAGGTAACCGGTCAGCGGCTGGAGGCGGTGTATGCGGCTTACGCAGGGGCATACCGACAGCTGCACCTGGCGGCGGATGCGTTGGAGGCATACGAAAAGCTGGGGAAATAGCACATCGAAAGGACGATCAGAATGGACAGGGACAACAGAGAGGGTATGGAGCAGGCGATCCGGGGGGCGGAGGGCCTGCTGGAGCTGGGGCTTTTCACAGAGGCGGAGGCGGTGTTCCGTCAGCTGGCGCAGGAGGCACCGGAGCATTACCGGGTATGGCTTGGGCTGGCACGGCTCCGGAGCAGGAATTTTACCCAGCCGGATCCCAACGCACAGGGCTTGCTGGAGCGGGCTGCGTCCTTTGCCATGACGGTGGACGAATACAATGACCTGAAAGCCACAGTGGGGAGCTATGCCCAGCTGCCGCCCTTTGCCCATGGGGAGCAGGCACCGGATCGGATGCCGGACGTGGAACAGCTGGAAAAGCTGCACCCCATCAGCGTGCCCGTGTCCAGCCAGGAGGCAGTGCTGGAGGCAAGGGAGGCTGCCCGGCTGAAGTATCTGAAATGCCTGCTGCTGATCGTGGTGGTGATCGGCTTGCCCACCGCATTCATCGTCAGCTGCAGCAACGGGGTGAACCCCATTACCAACGCCCTGCTGTCGGATTCTCAGCAGGAGGTGCCGCCGCCCACCACCCATCCTGCCACC
>NZ_FR894836.1:8068-9197 GCF_000434255.1 Ruminococcus sp. CAG:379
ATCCTGCCACCACAGAAGCGGCAACGGAGCCGGAACCGGAGGGGTGTCCCTATGCAGAGCCCACGGACACGGTAAAGCCCGGCGCAGAGGGGGAGGACGTAAAGTGGATCCAGTGGCAGCTGGTGCGGCAGGGCGCAGAGCTGGAGATCACCGGGGCGTTTGACGAGGACACCCGGCAGGCGGTGCAGGCGTTCCAGAGCGATCGGGATATGAAGGCTGACGGCATCGTCGGGGAGGAGACAAGGGAGAAGCTGGGGGAGTGAGAGATTGTAAAAGCAGCAAAAACAGAACCCCATAATTGTGCAGAATGCCGATTTTTCTGTATTTTTACAATAAAACATTGAAATAAGCCCTGTCTTGTGTTAAACTATTAAAAGAAACCAAAACCGATCCGCATGCACATACAGGAGGGCATTATGAGAAACATGGAGGACAAGATCCACGCCAAACAATATATGGAGTGCAACCACTGCGGGGAACTGATCCCGGAGAAAACCCGGCGCTGCCCCCATTGCGGCAAGCTGCAGGTGTCCGCCGGCGTAATCGCCCTGATGATTCTGATCCTGTGTATGATCCTGGCGGTGATCCTTGCCATCCCCCTGTTTTTCGGACATTTCATGGACAAAGCGGAGGAATATGCAAACGATTTCGGGCAGCAGGTTCAGTCCCATTACAGCAGCGGGGCGGATTCCCTGCCGGAATGACCGGAGGATGGACGGCGTTCCTGGTGGGTGATGCAGGGTATTTGCAGACGTAGTGCCCTCGCAGGATTTCCCCTACAAAAAAAGAAACCGCACAGAACGGACAAAAGCCCAATTCTGTGCGGTTTTTGCATGGTCTGAGTGACGGGACTTGAACCCACGGCCTCTACCACCCCAAGGTAGCGCGCTACCAACTGCGCCACACCCAGACACGGGGGTCAGTAGTCAGATCAACTGACTACATGATATTATAGCATGTCCATCCGGATTTGTCAACAGGAAATTCAAAAAATTTTTTCCTTTGGCGGATTGTATAGCTTTCGCAAATGGACTTTGTGCAGATTTCATAGGTTTTGCCTTGTTATCTCCGTAAGAATTGACTTTTCCCACAGATGCTGTTATACTTTTAAGGCAACACCGCACAAAGA
>NZ_FR894837.1:0-519 GCF_000434255.1 Ruminococcus sp. CAG:379
TCTATTTTATCGGGAAGGGGGCAAGAGGGCACTCGCATCTGCACCCTTATCCGTCGCAGAAAAGAGAAAATTCTTACGGTCGATCACAAAAGGCTTCACGGTGCGTTCTCCAAGATTATTTGTCATTTCCACTTCGGGATGATCTAAAAAACAGAAGGAGCTTGTCTTTCTGATTCAGGACATAGGTGACCGCCGCGCCAAGGTGCGAACCTTTGCTCGGTCTGAGTATTCCGATGAAGTTGTAGAATTCTTCTATGATCGGTCTTACCTCTTTCTGCCGCATCTCCAATATCTTTTCCGGCGGGACGTTTGCTTTTCTTGCTTCACGCTCCAAGGCAAATGCTCTGTCGATGATCTCGACAGCTTTTGCCGCTTTGCTGTTCTTATCATTTTCAGGTATGCTGTCCACAAACTTGCGGCGAGCGTGCGACCAGCAGCCTGCGTGCAGATAGTCTCCCGAACCATATTCCAAATCAACCTAATTGTTCTACAAATCTTGCAAATGCTTCTTTTCCTTGT
>NZ_FR894838.1:0-96 GCF_000434255.1 Ruminococcus sp. CAG:379
GGGAGCTGGATTTGAACCAACGACCTTCGGGTTATGAGCCCGACGAGCTACCGAGCTGCTCCATCCCGCGTTCTGTATACACTCCATATCTCAGAG
>NZ_FR894838.1:196-12337 GCF_000434255.1 Ruminococcus sp. CAG:379
GAAAGGGAGGGGCGAAATCAGTCGAAACGCCTCAAAACCAGTTGATTTTCTATTGATTCTGCACAAAAAATATGATGCACCGTTGTAAATCTTCTCTCCGGATTTGGCCGCCGGGCTTGACTTTTCCGGCGAAATGTGGCAGAATAAAGACGGGCAATGCCCTTCAGAAAGGATGTGTCACAATGGACAATAAGGTCGCAAATCTTATCAACGAGCAAATCAACAAGGAGCTGTACTCCGCTTATCTCTACCTGGATTTTGCCAATTATTATGCTGCTGTCGGACTGGATGGCTTTGAAAACTGGTACCGGATCCAGGCACAGGAGGAACGGGATCACGCCATGCTATTCTACCAGTATCTGCAAAACAACAGTGAGCCGGTGGTCTTTGCGTCGGTGGACAAGCCGGATTGGACACGGGGAGACAATATGACGCCCCTGATTAAGGGACTGGAGCACGAGAAATACGTCACCTCCCTAATCAATACCATCTACGCTGCCGCTTACGAAGCACGGGACTTCCGTACCATGCAGGTGCTGGACTGGTTCGTCAAGGAGCAGGGGGAGGAGGAAAAGAATGCCTCCGATCTGATTACCAAGATGGAGCTGTTCGGCTCCGATGCAAAGGGACTGTACATGCTGAACAGTGAGCTGAAGTCTCGGGTCTACGCCGCTCCCTCCCTGGTGCTCTGATCCATTCCATACGCAAAAACAGCCATACCGGATGCTTGCCGGTATGGCTGCTTGCTTTCTCTGTTGGTTATTTTCCGAAATCCTCTAAGGAGGTCAGCCGGGCCAGCGCCCGTGCGATCATGGTGATGTCGCTGGCATCCACTGTGCCATCGCAGTTTACATCCGCATTGGTAATCTGCTGGGCAGTCAGTGCGGGAGTCAGTTCCTGATCCTGCGCCACATACCGGGCAAGCCGTACCAGGTCATTGACCTCTACCTTGCCGTTGCCGTCCACATCCCCCAGAACGGTGGTGTCGGTTGTCGTAGTGGTTGTGGTGGTCGTGGTGCCGGATCCCTCTGTGGTAGCCGCAGTGGTCACAACCGGCTTGTTGCCGTTGGGCTCGATACCACCCACCAGGGTATCCCCGCTGTACACACAGATATAATCTGTCCGAGCCTCACTGCCGTCCTGGTAGGTATCCTTGCACTTGGTAATGCCCTGGTAGCTCCAGTCGTTGGTGGGATCCCAGGTATCCCCGTAGTAGAAGCCAACTGCCAGCTGGTATTTCTTGTTGGCGTTGGCAATGTTGTAGCCGTCCCACTTGACCTCGATATAGTAAATGTCCGGGTCAAAGGATGCATCATACTGGTAGGGACCGGACAACACCCCGTCAAACTCGGTCTCCACACTGGTCTGGTCGTACAGCTCGTCCCCCTTCACCAGGCTGACGTTGGAGGGATTGGACAGCTCCTTGACGCTGAAGTAGTACCGAACGGAAATGTCGGTTCTGGGCTTGTTGGAGTCGGTGCATACCAGCATTGCCAGCTTGGTAACGCCTGCGCCGGAGGTCTGCTTATCGTCCACTGCGTAAGCCTCTACCCAGTAATCCTGGCCGCCACCTTCCTCCTCGCTGGTGCCCAGATCAATGTCCGGATCCGGCTGCATAGCATCCGTGCCGTAGAAGTGATACAAACCGGCGGAAGCCCCGACAAATGCTGCGTTGTAGTCGATGGTAACCTCGTTATAGATCCAGTCCTTTGTTACATCATTGTGCAGATCCTTGTTGTCCGGGCCGCCCACCAGAGCGCCCACCAGCACATGCTTCTGGGGCTTGGTATCCTCGCACTTGGACAGACCGGAGGATGCACGGTGGTGGGGGTATGCGGCTGCTACATCGTTAAAGCCGACAATAAAGCACCGGGGGCCGTGCAGCTCATCCGCACTGTAGGGGGCAGGATTTCCGTTGTTCTCCGCTTCAGCGTTGGCATTGATCCGCTCCTGATAGGTAATGTCGTTGTTGCCCATCAGGTATTCCATCTGTCCCTTTGCCCAGTCGCTGTACTTGGAGGGCTGGTTGTTGTTGGTGTACTTATCGTATACCATTGCGATCAGCTGGGCTGCGGTGTTATACCGGGCGCTGCCCCAGGTGTTCAGCCAGAAGTACCCCTGGGGACTGATCTCGCCGATGCCGCCAGACATGTAGGTATCCAGCGCTTCCTTCACGCTTGCCCAGCAGTCCATTTCCTCGTAGGGGCTTTTGCCGGCTGCTTCCTTGTACTCGTCAATGAAGTTCGGGTACATTTCGCTGACGATCTCGCCCAATACGCACTGTACGCCGCCCCACATATCGTTCCAGCAGTATACATAGCAGGGTGCTGCGTAATAGTCATAGTAGGGGTAGATCTCCTCCAGGTACGCATGGTCGCCGGTGATCTTATACATCCAGGCAGACGCCCAGCAGTAGTCGTCCTGCCACTTGGAGGAGCTGTAGTACTGCTTAGGGCCGTCCCCGTTGTCGCTGAGCTCCTTTTCGTGATCCCGTGCAAAGTCATACAGCGCATTTGCATACTTTAAGGACTTTGCTGCATATGCCTCATCCGTATCCTTAAAGTTCAGATAGTTGATGGCAAGGGATGCCGCCGCAGAAGCCACATAGTCCGTCTGGGGCTTGTCGCCGGTCAGGAAGAATGCGGGACGGTCCATCGTGTCGATCTCCGGTGCCTGCCAGTAGGCGTGGTCAATGTCTCCGTCCCCCACCTGGTAGCAGAATGCAACCACATCGCCGGAATCGTCCAGGAAGGTGCAGCGCATCAGATAGTCATTGAAGTACCGGAGGATGGTTTCCACATGGGCATCCTGTCCGGTGGCAGCGTAAGCGTCCCGGAATTCATAGTAGCCCCAGCCAACGGTTGCAGCGGAGTAATTCTCCGGCATGCCGAATTTGACGTGATCCCCCGCATCGTGGAAGCCGCCGGACACGTCAATAAAGCCGTCCCCGTCCGGATCCAGATAGTCCTTGTTGGCGGTGAGAAAGGCACTGCTCAGGTTGGTATGCTCCGTGTCCATCGGCACCTGTGCATCGTAGGTATGGCAATCTCCCCGCCAGTTCAGCTGGTTGTTTTCGGATACGTCCGTGCCGCACATGTTGGCATCATAGAAGTATATGGAATACTGCAGCAGCTTTGCGAAATTGGCGTCAAAGCCGGATGCTGCATCCCCTGCTGCATTGGCGAGCAGATCCCCTCCCTGCGGCGCTGCTCCAGGCAGGCACAGAGCGCCTGCAAGCATAGCGCCCGACAGACCCAATGCCTTGAGCCTGCGTTTCAGCGTTCTCTTCGTGTTCATAATTTCCTCCTCTTTCCTCTCTGGTTGTACGATGGATTCATACAGAACTATTGTAGCACAGTTCACAAAATATTTCAAGAGGGTTCGACCATTTTCTACATAGGCTTGCGATGCCCTGCCCGGTGTGGTATGATAACAACAGAAAGGAGTGGTTCTATGGAGCGACGTATGGAACGGCTGACGGCGGACAAGCTGGATGCCTTTATAGACCTGCGACTGACGCAGCTGAAAGAGGAAGGAACGCTGGAAACGGATCTGCGCCCGGCACTGGAGGACTACCTGCACCGGCACCTGGCAGATGGCAGCTTTGTGTCCTGGATTCTGACGGAGGGGCACCGGATTCTTGCCACCAGCGGCATTTCATTTGTGGAAACCCCCCCCTATCCCGGCTCACCCAACGGAAGGATCGGTCTGCTGTCCTGTATGTACACGGATCCCGCCTGCCGCCGGCAGGGCATCGCCTCTGCACTGCTGGAGCGGATCGTTGCGGAGGCACGGGCACGGGACTGCCGGGTGACCCAGATCACTGCCTCCCGGATGGGAGAAAAGCTCTACCAGAGTTTTGGCTTTGTGCGGCATGCCCGATTTTTTCAGCTATCCCTTGACAAATAAAGCCGTGTCCTGTATAATACCTATAAACCCTATAGGTAGAAAGGAAGGATACATATGACACGGGATGAAGCATGGACACTGCTGACGCAGTACAATCAAGGAGCCTTTCACCTGCGGCATGCAGTGACGGTGGAGGGGGTCATGCGGTACTTTGCGCAGGAACTTGGCTTCGGAGACGAGGCGGACTTCTGGGGCACCGTGGGACTGCTCCACGACCTGGATTTTGAACAGTTCCCCCAGGAGCACTGCCACAAGGAAGCCCTGATCCACGCTGTGGTCAGTCACGGCTATCAAATCGGCACGGATGTGGAACCGGAGCATATGATGGAAAAGGTGCTGTACGCCACTGACGAGCTGACCGGACTCATTGGTGCGGTGGCGCTGATGCGCCCCTCCAAAAGCGTGTCGGATCTGGAAACCCGCTCCGTCCGGAAGAAATACAAAAGCAAGGGCTTTGCAGAGGGCTGCTCCCGGGAGGTGATCCAGCGGGGCGCTGACATGCTGGGCTGGGGCCTGGACGAGCTGATCGAACGCACCATTCTGGCAATGCGCAGCTGCGAGGATGCCTACAGCCAGTTCCTATAAGCCGATAGGACCAGAAACGGATCCGCACTGCTCCACCCGGCGGGGATCCTTTTTTGCCTTAAGGCAATACCGCACAAAGAATGTGTGGTAGATGTGCCAACAGATTTTTCGTCAGATTGCATAGAAACGACGCAGGAATACTGGCGTATTGCAAGGAATTTTTGTGTGATATGACGGAAAATTCGTCAGCAGATGCTACGCATAGCCGACAGGCGGGCTTTGTGCGGTGTTGCCTTAAGGCTAGAAGGGGAGAGGAATCTCCCCTTTTTTCTTTGCGTGTATATTTTATCGCCGGCTGGGCATATTCCAGTCGGAGGCGATGCAACGTGAAACGATTGGAACTGATTTTACTGGCTGGACTTTTGGGTGCGATCCTTTATGCAAATGTAAGCAGTGTATCCCGCACGGTGGACAAGCTGCAGGCACAGGTGCTGCGGCTGCACATCCTTGCAAACTCCGACAGTGAGGAGGATCAGGCGCTGAAGCTGGCAGTCCGGGACAGACTTCTGTCCTGTTCAGAGGAGCTGTTCGGGGATGCGCAGACCCTGGAGGAGGCCTATGATGCCGCCCAGAGCAAGCTGGATCGGATCCGGGAGATTGCCCGGCAGGTAGTGCAGGAGCAGGGCTTTACTTATGACGTGGAGGCGGAGCTGGTGGAGATGCCCTTTGATGAGCGGGTGTATGAGGATCTGACCATGCCGGCCGGGGTGTATGAGGCGCTGCGGATCACCATCGGGGAGGCGGAGGGTCACAACTGGTGGTGCGTGATGTATCCGCCCCTGTGCATCCCGGCGGCAGAGTCGGTGCGGAGCGATGCAGACCAGGCGGAAGCGTATTTCGACCAGGGGGAGTATGATCTGCTGACCAATCCCCGGCGGTACCGGGCAAGACTTAAGTGTGCAGAGGTGTTTTCCCGGCTCTGGGACAGGATCAGAGAAAGTGCGGACGAATTTGAAAAAAGTACTTGACAAACGATGCAAAAGGGTATATACTATTACAGTAAAAACAAAGCAGGACTTTCTGTTCTCACCGCCCGTGCATGCATGGTTCGGTCAATATGAACCCATTTTACATGGAATTCGTATGAGTGCAGGATGCTTTCTGCACTCATTTTTGTTTTGAAAACTGACTTGGAGGTGCTGGAAATTAGCAAACAGGAACATCAGATCAACGAAGAGATCCGGGACCGTGAGGTGCTGGTAATCGACGATCAGGGAACAAAGCTGGGTGTGCTTTCCGCAAAGGAAGCGCAGAAGATCGCCTATGACAAGAATCTGGATCTGGTCAAGATCGCGCCCCAGGCGACTCCGCCTGTGTGCCGGATCATGGACTACGGCAAGTTCTGCTTTGAGCAGGCAAAGCGGGAAAAGGAAGCCCGCAAGAACCAGAAGGTTGTGGAGATCAAGGAAATCCGTATGTTTTCTGCGATTGATACCCACGATTTCAACACAAAGGTCAACCAGGCTATCAAATTCCTGCAGTCCGGCGACAAGCTGAAGGTTTCCGTCCGGTTCCGCAAGCGTGCGATTGCGCATCCCCACCTGGGTGAGGAGCTGCTGGCTCGTTTCCGTGAAGCATGCGGCGACATTGCTGTCGTGGATAAGCCGGCAAAGATGGAGGGCCGCAGCATCGTGATGTTCATGTCACCGAAGGCATCCAAGTAATTGAAGGAGGACTATACAATGGCAAAGGTTAAGGTTAAAACGCATTCCGGAGCAAAGAAGCGCTTCAAGGTAACCGGTTCCGGTAAGGTGAAGTATCAGCACACCAACAAGAGACACAGACTGACCCAGAAGGACACCAAGCGGAAGAGAATCGCACGGGGCGCCGGCATCTGCGACTGCACAAACGCACCGACCATCAAGAAGCTCGTTCCTTATCTCTAAGATCCGGCTGCCGGGTCGGCGGAATGCAGTTTCAGATTTTCTGAGTAAATATATTTTGGAGGTATAAGACAATGGCACGAGTGAAGGGTGCAATGGCAACTCGCAAGAGAAGAAATAAAACATTAAAGCTGGCTAAGGGCTACTGGGGCAATAAGAGCAAGCACTTCAAGATGGCCAAGCAGGCCGTTATGAAGTCCGGCAACTACGCTTACATCGGCCGTAAGCAGAAGAAGAGAGATTTCCGGGCACTGTGGATCACCAGAATTTCCGCAGCATGCAAGCTCAACGGCATGAATTATTCCACATTCATGAACGGCTGCAAGAAGGCTGGGATCACACTCAACAGAAAGATGCTGTCTGAGATCGCAATCAACGACGCTGCCGGTTTCACAAAGATTACTGAGCAGGCAAAGGCTGCGCTTCAGTAAGTACATGAACCAAGTGCCTTTCCGTGCGTTTGTGCGGAAAGGCATCCTTATATATGCGGCTCCGTCCGGTACAGTTCAGAAACGGAGGTGTACGATTGCAACACAACACTGTTTTGTCCTCAAAGGACAATGTGAATATCAAACGCTACCAGAAGCTTGCTGCCTCGAAAAGGGAGCGGTACGCCGATGGTCTATTTGTGTTGGAGGGGGTACGGCTCGTCCAGGATGCATTGCTGGAGCAGGCACAGCTGGAGTGTCTGATGGTGACGGAATCGGCTCTGGAAAAGTATCCTGCATTCCTTGCGCAGGCTGATTTGAGGGAAGTACGTTTGCTGGTTATTTCAAATGAGCTTGGCGCAAAAATCGCCCAGACTGAGCAGCCCCAGGGAGTGTTTGCCCTTTGCCGGATGCCCCGGCAGGAGGATTACCAGCCGGTGCTGTACCGGGGCGGACATTTTCTGATGCTCCACCAGTTACAGGATCCGGGCAATCTGGGTATGATCCTGCGGACGGCGGACGCCCTGGGCATTGACGGGGTGTTTCTGTGCGGCTGCTGCGACGTGTACAGCCCCAAGGTCATCCGTGCCACCATGGGTTCTGTGTTCCGGGTGCCCTTATGGCAGGAACCGGATACGGACAGGCTCCTTTGCCGGATGCAAGCGGCTGGGGTACATACCTATGCGGCAGTGATCGATCCGGACGCACGGGAGCTGCGTAGCTGTGACTTCAATGGCAGCGCTGCTGTGATGATCGGCAACGAAGGAAATGGCATCCCGGCACAGCTGGCGGATGCCTGTGATACCCGGCTGACCATCCGGATGCAGGGGCATATTAACTCTCTGAATGCGGCAATGGCAGCGGGAATCATTCTTTGGGAATTACAGGGGGGACAGGTATGAACGAGACAAGGTACTGGTTGTGGCTGAGCCTGGTGTTCGGCGCAGGAAATCCCCGGGTATGGCAGCTGCTGGATCATTTCGACAGCGCCCATGACGCCTTTTTCGCCCTGCGGGAGGGAGAGGTCACCGGGCTGACGCCTGCGGAGGAGCGTGCTGCCCGGACAGCCCATCTGGAGCAGGTGGATGCGGTGATCGAATACTGTCAGCGCAACGGGATCACCATTACTGCCTTTGACCAGGCGGAGTATCCTGCCATTCTCCGGAGCATTTACAATCCGCCTCTGGTGCTGTTTTCCCTGGGGCATCTGGAGCTTCTGCGGGATTACATCGGCATGACCGTGGTGGGCACCCGGCATCCCAGCCCTTACAGCCTGCGGGTTACAGAGGCGTTGGCAGGAGGGCTTGCGGAATGCGGCATGACCATCGTCAGCGGCTTTGCTCTGGGTGTGGATTCTGCTGCCCATCGGGCTGCCCTGCGGCGAAATCTGCCTACAGTGGCAGTGCTGGGCTGCGGCATCAACGTGAATTATCCCAAAGAAAACGCGGAGCTGAAGGAGCAGATGACCGAAAGCGGACTGATTCTGACGGAGTTTCTGCCGGGCACCCAGCCTATGGGCAGCAATTTTCCCAAGCGGAACCGGGTGCTCAGCGGTCTGTCCCTGGGCACCGTCGTGGTGGAGGCTGCCATTGGCAGCGGCTCCCTGATTACCGCAGAGCATGCGGCGGATCAAGGCAGGGATGTGTTCTGCGTGCCTCCGGCAGATATTCTGGACCGGCGGTATGCCGGGGTGTTCCGCTACCTGCGGGACGGGGCGATCCCGGTGTTCACATTGAACGATATCTTGAACGAATATTACACCACCTATCCGCATAAACTATCGACGCCTGTGGATCCCCCCTATGAGGCAAAGCGCAGCCAGTCGGCGGTGCTGTCCCGGGAGGAGGAATTGCCGCCGCCTGTGGTGAAGCCCAAAAAGCAGCCAGAGCAGTCCGCAGAACCGGAGCAGCCGGAAGCAACGGCAAAGCCCAAGGGAGATCGAAGCAGCCTGGATCTGTTACAGACAGCCATTGTGAATTGCCTGGAACAGGAGGGTAAGATGCATGCGGATGTGCTTGCTACCCGGCTGGAGCTGAGCATGGAGGATCTGATGATGTCCCTGACGGAGCTGGAGTTGATGGGTGTCGTGACCTCTCTGTTCGGCAAGGTGTATGAATTAAATTAGAAAGGAGTTTTCTGCCCGGTGGGGCGGAAAATGCAGATATATGTCTAACTTAGTAATTGTGGAGTCTCCTGCCAAGGCAAAGACCATTCAGAAATACCTGGGTGGGGATTATGACGTGATTGCCTCTATGGGGCATGTACGGGATTTGCCCAAGTCCAAATTTGGCGTGGATGTGGAGCATGACTTTGCCCCCCAGTACATGGACATGAAGGGCAAGGAGGACGTGATCAAAGATCTGAAGAAGCACGCCAAAAAGGCGGACAAGATCTATCTGGCAACGGACCCGGACCGTGAGGGAGAAGCGATTTCCTGGCATCTGGCGCAGATGCTGAACCTGAATATGGAGGACAACAACCGGGTGGCATTCAACGAAATCACCCAGGCTGGCGTTCGGAACGGTATGAGCCACCCCCACAAGATCGATGTGGATCTGGTGAATGCCCAGCAGGCACGGCGGATTCTGGATCGGATCGTGGGCTATCAGCTGAGTCCCTTCCTGTGGAAAAAGGTGAAGCGTGGATTGTCTGCCGGTCGGGTGCAGTCCGTAGCCGTGCGGCTTGTGGTGGATCGGGAAAATGAGATCCGGGCATTTAAGACCCAGGAATACTGGTCCATTGACGCAAAGCTCACCGCCCCCTCCAGCCGGAAGGTGTTTGCGGCAAAGCTTGCAACCATCGACGGGCAGAAGGCAGAGCTTGCCACCAAGGAGCAGACCGACGGCATCCTCCAGACCCTGGAGCAGGCGCAGTTTACGGTTGCCGGAGTCAAGAAGCGGGTCACCAACAAGCAGCCTGCGCCCCCCTTCATTACCTCTACCCTCCAGCAGGACGCCTCCCGGCGGCTGGGTTTCCAGGCTAAGCGCACCATGAAGGCTGCCCAGGAGCTGTACGAAGGCGTGGAGATCGAGGGCATGGGTGCAGTGGGTCTGATCACTTACATGAGAACGGACAGCCTGCGTATTTCCGACGAGGCAAAGGCTGCTGCGGCTGCATACATTGAGCAGACCTACGGCAAGCAGTATCTGCCCCCCACGCCCCGGGTGTTCAAGTCCAAGAAGAATGCCCAGGACGCCCACGAGGCCATTCGTCCCTCCATGCCGGATCTGACGCCGGAGCGGGTGAAAAACAGTCTGACGACGGATCAGTTCAAGCTGTATAAGCTGATCTGGGAGCGGTTCATCGCCAGCCAGATGGCAAACGCCCAGCTGAATACGGTTTCTGCGGATATTACTGCCGGAAACTGCGGCTTCAAGGCATCCGGCTACTCTGTGAAGTTTGAGGGCTTTACGGTGCTGTATGAGGAAACCAAGGACGCAGACGCAGAGGACAACAAGGTGCTGCCTCCTCTGGAGCAGGGAGATCTGCTGAAGGTCAAGAGCCTGGATGGGAACCAGCATTTTACCCAGCCTCCGGCAAGATACTCCGAAGCCACCCTCATCAAGGCACTGGAGGAAAACGGAATCGGCAGACCGAGTACCTATGCGCCCACCATTACCACCATCCTGTCCCGGCTGTATGTGGAGCGGGACGGCAAGCAGCTGCGGCCCACCGCACTGGGTGAGGTCATCACCGAGCTGATGAAGGAACATTTCAAGCATATTGTGGATGCCAAGTTCACGGCGAAGATGGAAACGGATCTGGACCGGGTGGAGCATGGGGACTGCGACTGGGTATCCATGCTGCATGGATTCTACGATGACTTTGAAAAAACCCTGTCCAAGGCGGAGGTTGCCATGGAGGGCAAGCGGGTAAAGGTGCCGGACGAGGAGACCGATGTGGTATGCGAGCTGTGCGGCAAGAAGATGGTCATCAAGATCGGCAGATTCGGCAAGTTCCTGGCATGCCCCGGATTCCCGGAGTGCCGGAACACCAAGAAGATCGTTCAGGAAACCAAGGGTACCTGCCCTTTGTGCGGCAAGAAGATCGTGCTGAAAAAATCCAAGAAGGGCAGAAGCTTTTACGGCTGCGACAACTACCCCAACTGCAATTTCATGACCTGGAGCACCCCGGTGGAGGATACCTGCCCCAAGTGTGGCTGTACCCTGTTCAAGAAGGGTGGGCGTTCCGGTAAGCTGGTATGCGAAAAGCCCGGCTGCGGCTTTGAGCGGAGCCTGAAGGAATGATCCGGGTCATCGGTGCCGGGCTTGCCGGCTGTGAGGCTGCCTGGCAGATCGCCCAGGCGGGTCTGTCGGTGGCTTTGTATGAAATGAAGCCAAAAAAGCATACCCCCGCCCACCATGCGGATACTTTTGCGGAGCTGGTGTGCTCCAATTCTCTGAAAGCGTCCCGGCTAGATTCTGCTCCTGGCATGTTGAAAGCGGAAATGGAACGGCTGGGCTCCCTGCTGGTGCCCTGTGCAAAGGCAACCGCAGTGGAGGCAGGGGGCGCTCTTGCGGTGGAGCGGCATGCGTTTTCCCGGATGGTAACGGAGAAAATCCGCTCACACCCGAATATCATGATTTGTGAGGAAGAGGTGGAGCGGATCCCGGAGGGGAAGGTCATTCTTGCTACCGGTCCTCTGACGGCGGATACCCTGGCAAGGGAGATCGCTTTGATTTGCGGGGAGCAGCTGAGCTTTTATGACGCTGCCGCCCCCATTGTCACCCGGGAAAGTCTGGACGAAAGCCGCATATTCTACGCCTCCCGGTACGGGAGAGGAGATGCGGATTACATCAACTGTCCCATGGAAAAGCCGGAGTATGAGGCGTTTTATGAAGCTCTGATCGGGGCGGAGTCTGCTCCCCTGAAGGAGTTCGACAAGGCGACATTCCGGGTGTACGAGGGTTGTATGCCCATTGAAGTGCTGGCAAAGCGTGGGGCGGATACTATGCGGTTCGGCCCGCTGAAGCCGGTGGGACTGACGGATCCCCATACCGGGCGGCGACCCTATGCAGTGGTGCAGCTCCGCAAGGAAAACCGGGAGGGCACTCTGTATAATCTGGTGGGATTTCAGACCAATTTGAAATTCGGAGAGCAGAAACGGGTATTTTCCATGATTCCCGGGCTTGCCCATGCGGAGTTTATGCGCTATGGAGTTATGCACCGGAATTCCTTTCTGAACAGTCCCAGACTGCTGACGGATACGTATTGCATGCGGACAAACCCGGATCTGTATTTTGCCGGACAGATCACCGGCGTGGAGGGGTATATGGAATCTGCCGGTAGCGGACTGGTTGCCGGACTGAACCTTGTCCGGGCTGTACAGGGGAAGC
>NZ_FR894839.1:0-504 GCF_000434255.1 Ruminococcus sp. CAG:379
ACTGCGTCCATGGCAGACATGGTGGTATGCATGTGCAGCTCCACCCGCTTTTTCGGTGCATTGTCCATGCGGATCTTCCGCTTCACCAGCATCAGATCCATGGGCATCATGGTAATGTCCTTATTAAACGTATCGAACTCTATATTCCCCTTTGCAACTACTGTACAGCCGTTTTTCAGCTTGTCGTATGCTGCTTCGGACAGCTTTTTAGTGTCAATGAACATTTTCAGCATAATGGATCCGGTATAGTCGGTGATATAATAGCTGAGAATGGTTTTCTGTCCGTTCTTGACCTCTTTCCGGTCTGGTATGTCGAAAATATCCCCCCATACCACCACCTTGGTATCCAGTCTGCCGGTAGCCTCCTGGAGGGAAATGGGCTGCTCCTTGATGGTGCCGCCCCGGATCACCAGGGCAGAGCCTTCTTCGATCTCAAAGGGCAGATGCAGCAGCGCCGCATTGGCAGCAACCACCTTGGGAGCTGCTGCTTTCCCGGTACTGCCG
>NZ_FR894839.1:634-35415 GCF_000434255.1 Ruminococcus sp. CAG:379
CAGAAGCTGCAAGCCGTACTGCTCCTGGATCAGCATGCTCAAAGCCCGGCAGAATCCGGCTTGCTCCAGGATCTCCCGTCCTCCATGCACCAGAGAAATGGCAAGCTTGTCCGCCTCCCGTTTCACTCCGGCATGATCCAGAAAGCCATTGAGTACGGACATACGCCGTTTCAGCTGGGAAATTAGTGATGAATAGCTTGTTTCCAGGGTGAACAGCTCCGGCGCATACCGGCAGGCAAGGGTCACCCGGGACAGGGACAGCCGATGCTCCAGTGCCGTTTCAAAGGCAAACATGGTTTCTGCATCCAGAACCTGGTCGTACCGCACATGAAAGGTCATTTCCGTGCGATTTTCCGTATAGGTCAGACGGTAGAGCATACCTTCCAGTGCGACAGCCGGCAGTTCCGGTGCCAGATCCGCCAAAAAGTCAGCCAGTTTCAATTCCATGCAATCACCTTACAGCTTTTCGATTTCCTTTAACAGTTCCGGCACGATCTCCGATTCCTGAATCTTGCGCAGGCACTGATCCTTTTTGAAGATCACGGCGCAGCCGTCGCCGCCTGCCACGCCGATATCAGCCTCACGAGCTTCTCCCGGACCATTGACGATGCACCCCATGACTGCGATCTTAATGTCCTTGTCCAGGTTTGCCACAGCGGCTTCCACTTCCTTTGCCGCTTTCACCAGGTCGATCCGGGTTCTGCCGCATGTGGGACAGGATACGATCTGTACACCCTTCCGCTTGCCCACGCCCTTGAGAATATCCCGGGCAGCAGCAATTTCCTTGATGGGATCATCCGTCAGCGAAACCCGGATGGTTTCCCCGATGTCATCCGCCAGCAAAGCACCGATGCCAATGGCAGATTTGATGAGCCCCATGCGCTCCGTGCCCGCTTCCGTGACCCCAAGGTGCAGCGGATAAGGACATTTCTGTGCCGCCAGCCGGTATGCCCGGATCATGGTGGGTACATCGGAGGATTTGATGGAGATCACGATATCGTCAAAATCGAACCGGTTCAGGATTGCCACATGCCCCAGTGCGCTTTCCACCAGCGCCTCCGGAGTAGGTGCTCCGTACTTTGCTAAAAGCTCCTTTTCCAGAGAACCGGAGTTGACCCCGATGCGGATGGGAATCTTCCGGGCTTTGCAGGCTTCTACCACCTGTCTGACCCGATCCATATCTCCGATGTTGCCTGGATTGATCCGGATCTTATCCACGCCAGCGGCGGCGGCTTCAATGGCAAGTCGGTAGTCAAAGTGGATGTCCGCCACCAGTGGAATGCACAGTTTTTCCTTCAGCGCTCCCACCAGCCGGACTGCGTCCATATCTGGAATGGCTGCACGAACAATTTCACAGCCTGCCTGTTCCAGGGCAAGCGCCTGTTCCACGCTGCCTGCAATATCATCGGAACGGCGGTTCAGCATGGACTGGATATAAATATGCTTGCCGTCCAGCAGGCAATCCCCTACTTTTACCGGTTTTACTGTTCGCATGATTTTTCTCCTTTATTAAATCAGTTTTACAATGTCGTTATAGGTCACTGCCAGCATCAGCAGCATCAGCAGCGCCATGCCTACCAAATGTACCATGCCCTCATGCTCTGGCTTGACAGGCTTGCGGCGGATGGCTTCAATGATGAGAAATACCAGTCTTCCCCCATCCAGTGCCGGTAAAGGCAGCAGATTACAGAATCCCAGATTGATGGTCACAAGGGTGGACAGTGTCAACAGGGACATAACATGCTCCCGGAGGGTTTCCCCGATGGTTGCAGCCTCTCCAATGGCGTTGACGATGCCTACCGGTCCGGACATATCGTGGAATCCCACGTTTCCACGAATCAGATCCAGCAGTCCCACCCAGGTCATCCGGGCAATGGACACGGTGTCTTTTGCTGCGTAGGCAAGCACGTTGCCAACGGTGGTTTTCTGACCGTATACCCAGAAGTCCAGCCTGCCGGTGGTTGCAGTATCCTCAAAGCGCACATGCTCCAGGGTCACGATCTCCCCGTTCCGGCGCACATCCACTGTAAAATCGTTTTCGTTGGTGTATTGCAGTTTATAGGAAAGATCCGTATCCGTCAGGATCCGCATGCCGTTGATCCGGACAATGGTATCATTCACCTGCAAGCCGCAGCTTTCACTGGAGGAAGTGGAGTTTCCATTTTCGTCCGCATGAAAGCGGCTGATGGTTGTGGTGGTAATGGCATCACCCATGCTGGTGGTAATAATCAGCAGCACAAACCCGAGCAGGATGTTCATGGTCGCACCTGCAACCACAACCGCCATACGCCGGGGTACGCTTTTTTTGCCGAACGCCCGGGAGTCCTCGCTGTCCGCATCCTCCCCTTCCATGGCGCAAAAACCGCCAATTGGCAGCAGACGGAGGGAATATTCTGTTTCGCCCCACTGTTTTTTCAGAATCGCCGGACCCATGCCAATGGCAAACTGGTTGACCCGGATGCCGCAGAGTTTGGCAACGATGAAGTGCCCGAATTCGTGGAGCGCCACAATCACGCCCAGAATGAAAATTGCAAGGATGATCTTTACCATAATACACCTTTCTCAATGTAGGCAGTGCCGTCTTGTATGCTTTGTATCATACTGCCCGGAGAATCACAATAGATTTTCTTCCACAAATGCCCGAGCCTGTGCATCTGCCTGCATGACATCTTCATAGCAGTTCAGCTGCATAAAGGGGATATAGGCAACAGCAGCTGCAACCAGTTCGCCGATCCGCAGGAAGGGAATCTCCCCTGCCAGGAAATGTGCCACAGCCGCTTCATTGGCACCGTTGGCAATGCAGGGATATGCGCCGCCCTTGGTGATGGCGTCAATACAGGTGCGCAGGCAGTCAAAGGTGTCCAGATCCGGTTTTGCAAAGGTCAGCGTGCCGTAATCCGTCAAAGACAGGGGCTTTGTGGGGCAAGGCATCCGATCCGGATACAGAAGTGCGTACTGGATCGGGATCTTCATATCCGGCACACCCAGCTGTGCAATCACCGAGTAATCCTGATACTCCACTGCGGAATGAACCACGCTTTGCCGATGCACCACGATCTCGATCTGATCCGGCTGCAAATCGAACAGCCACTTGGCCTCAATAAACTCCAACCCCTTGTTCATTAAAGTGGCGGAGTCAATGGTGATCTTGCTGCCCATACTCCAGTTCGGATGATTCAGCGCTTGCGCAATGCTTACATGCTCCAGTTCCGCCCGGGTCTTTCCGAAAAATGGTCCACCAGAGGCAGTAAGGATGATCTTCCGCAGCTGGGAACGCTGATTTCCCTGCAAACACTGAAAAATAGCGGAATGTTCACTATCCACCGGATAGATGGGTACATGCTTCCGCTTTGCAGCCTCCATGACCAGTGCACCGCCTGCAACCAGAGTTTCCTTGTTGGCAAGGGCGATGGGTTTCCCCGCTTCGATGGCAGTCAGTGTAGGCAGCAGTCCCACCATACCCACCACGGAATTGAGAAAGATATCAGCTTCCTTCTGCTGTGCGATTTCGCACAAACCATCCATGCCGGACAGAACCCGGATGTCGGTATCCGCAAGCCTCTGCTTCAGGTCAGAATAGTGCGTTTCGTTGTAGATACAAACACACAGGGGAGAAAATTCTCTTGCCTGCTGTTCCAGTTTTTCTACGCTGCTGTGGGCAGCCAATGCGGTTATGTTCAGTTTATGCTGCCGGGCAACCTCCAATGCCTGGGTACCGATGGAACCGGTACTGCCCAGTAATGCGACTGATTTCATGTCCATCCCTCCAATGAAGATACCCGTTAACACGGGAAAAAGAGGCTACCCCGCAATGGAAAATAGCCCCTTATGTTTAAAAGCTATACAAGGGTGTTAGCTGGAGCACAGCGCAGAAAAACGGTACCACAAGCAATACACTGTCGAACCGATCCAAAAGTCCACCATGCCCCGGCATAATGTTGCCATAGTCTTTGATCTGAAAGTGCCGCTTAATCAGAGAAGCGGTCAGATCCCCCACCGTTCCGATCAAAGCACATGCCATACCCAGCAGGCACACGGTTATATAATGCACTGTGAATATGTCTCCCCGGGCAGCCATGATCCGGCTGTAAACTGCTGCAAAGGCAATAAATAGAATGCCATTGGTGACAACGCCGCCAATGAAGCCTTCTATCGTTTTCTTGGGACTGATCTGTGGGCAAAGCTTGTGCTTGCCGCAGAATGTCCCTACAAAATATGCGCCGGAGTCCGCAAGCCAGGCACCGCACAACGCCATGACCACATAAATAATACCATGAATGCCGTCCTTTTCGTTCAGCGTAATGCAGCAGCACATGGAGTATGGGATCAGCAGAGTGCCGAATACCATCAGCAGTGCATGAAACAGGCTCATGCGTTCGTGCAGCAGAATATAGCTGAGCAGCAGCAAAATGCAGACAGAGACTGCCACCAGCGGGCGGAAGGCTGTTTGATCGAAGTATACCAGAAAGGGCAGTCCCATGCCGTACAGGAACGCAATCCCGGCAGGCAGCCGGAATTTCAGGCACCCTCCAGCCCGGAACAACTCAAACAGCAGAATCACACAAACCGCCGCAATGGCAATGGGGAATACGATGGTATGATGCAGCAGCAAAACCCCAATGGCAATAGCGCTTGCCACGGCGGAGGAGATCAGACGTATGCCCATCTCACACCCCTCCGAATCTTCTGCCCCGACCGGCAAAGTCGATCAGTGCTTTGTCCAGTTCCTTCGGGGAAAAATCCGGCCACAGCACGTTGGTGAAATAAAATTCTGCATATGCGCACTGCCAGATCATATAATTGGACAGGCGAAGCTCTCCGCTGGGACGGATCAGCAGATCCACGTCCGGCACACCGGCGGTATACAGGTACTGGGCAAACTGCTCCTCCGTCAAGGTATCCGGATCCAACTGACCATCCTTTGCCAGCTGTGCCACCTGCCTTGCCGCATGGACGATCTCATCCCTGCCCCCGTAGTTAATGGCGATCATCATCGTCATTTTGTCAAAGTGGGCAGTATCCCGTTCCACCGCAAGCATCTTTTCCCGCAGCTCCGGGGTAAACCGTTCCTTATCCCCCAAAAAAATCAACTTGGTTTCCAGGTCGAAAAATTCCCGCACATCATCAATGTACTGGTCGAACAGCTTCATCAATGCGTCCACTTCATCCTTGGGTCGTTTCCAGTTTTCCGTGGAAAAGGCGTAGAAGGAAATATAGGGAATGTTCAGATTCCGACAGTAACGGGCAATGGTTTTAAATGTCTTAGCGCCCTCACGGTGTCCAAGCTTCCGGGGCAGTCCCCGTTTCTTTGCCCATCTGCCGTTTCCGTCCAGAATAAAGCCGATGTGCCGGGGACGCTTTTCCGGCGGTGGCAGACTCGGCGCAGTCTGTTTTGATAAAAATGCCATATCGTCTCCAAATCAGTTTCTCTATCATTAGGCTTATAGGCTCATAACTTCCTTTTCCTTGTCGGAAACCATTGAATCGGTCTGTGTGCAGAATTTATCCGTAATGTTCTGGATCTTCTTTTCTGCATCCTTCAACTCGTCCTCTGTAATCTCGCTGTTCTTCTTCATAGTCTTGAACTTTTCCATAGTATCCCGGCGCACGTTCCGCACTGCAACCTTTGTCTCGTCCCCATACTTCTTGATGGACTTGCAGATCTCCTTACGTCTGTCCTCGGTCAGCTGAGGGAATACCAGGCGGATCACCTTACCGTCGTCCGTAGGCGTGATGCCGATATCAGAAGCCAGGAGCGCCTTGTTGATAGCCTTGATCATAGAAGCGTCCCAGGGCTGGATCAGCAGGATCCGTGCTTCGGATACGGTGACAGCAGCCATCTGGTTTACAGGAGTGGGGGTGCCGTAGTAATCCACAGTTACCTTATCGAGAATGCCCGGATTCGCACGTCCGGCACGGATGGAAGCAAATTCAGCGGCAAGGTGCTGCAGCGCCTTGTCCATTTTTTCTTCTGCCAGCTTGATGTGTTCGTTCATAATCAATTCTCCTTAATCAATGTCCCTACATCCTGACCCATGATAGCGTCATAGATGTTGTCAGGGCGTTCCATATTAAATACCAGCATGGACATGCCGTTATCCTTACACAGGGTAGCAGCGGTGCTGTCCATAACAGCCAGTCCCTTTGCCAACACCTCGCTGTAGGTGAGGGTCTCGTACTTTACCGCATCCGGGTAGCGGTGGGGATCCTTGTCATATACCCCATCCACCATGGTAGCCTTGAAGAATACCTCGGCTTCGATCTCTACGGCACGGAGCGCTGCTGCTGTATCCGTAGAGAAGAAGGGATTGCCGGTGCCGCATCCGAAGATCACAACCCGGTGCTTTTCCAGGTGGCGGATCGCCCGGTTCCGGATATAAGGTTCTGCAACCTGCTGCATGGTGATCGCCGTCTGCACACGAACCTCAACCCCCAGGGATTCCAGCACATCTGCAATAGCCAGTGCGTTGATGGTAGTGGCCAGCATGCCCATATGATCCGCTCTGGTTCGATCCATACCGCCGCTTTCTCTGCCACGCCAGAAGTTGCCCCCGCCGACCACAATGCCGATCTGCACACCCAAATCCACACACTTCTTGATACTCTTGCAAATATCCGTAATTACATCATAATTCAATCCAAATTTCTTGTCACCGGCAAGTGCCTCGCCGCTGAGCTTCAATAAAATCCGTTTGTACTTCGGCTCCATTCCAATCATGCCCTTCTATCGTATTCTGTTCCGGATGCGCCATCTCACCCAGCACACCCTATCTTATTTTACACTATTTCCTGCCCGTTGTAAAGTAAAATCGCATAAAAAAATAAAGAACACCGAATTTCATCGGTGTTCTTTATGGAATATAGCCTATGGATTACTTGATCATGCTGGCAACTTCGTCAGCAAAGTTGTCTGCACGCTTTTCGATGCCCTCACCACGCTCGTAACGAACGAACTTGGTGATCTTAATGTCGGAGCCGATGGTCTTTGCAACGCTGCTTGCATACTCGGTGATGCTCATGGAAGGATCCTTGACAAAATCCTGTTCCAGCAGGCAGTTCTCGGAGTAGTACTTGCCAACCTTGCCCTCTACGATCTTTACACGAACCTGCTCTGGCTTGGAAGCCATCTTCGGATCCTCAGCCATCTGTGCCAGCAGAATCTTCTTCTCCTCATCCAGTACGGAAGCCGGAACTTCCTCTCTGCACAGGTAAGCCGGATTCATTGCAGCAATCTGCAGTGCGCAGTCCTTTGCAACTGTCAGAACCTCAGGCTTAGCGCCAGCCTCACATGCAACCTGAACCAATACGCCGATCTTGCCGTCGCCGTGTACATAGGGAACCAGAATGCCCTCCAGGCGCTCAAACCGACGAATCTGCAGATTCTCACGGATCTTCAGGAACAGATCCTGCAGGGACTCTGCAACGGTCTTGTCGGAACCGCTCATCTTTGCATTGTTCAGCGCATCCAGATCAGCAGGGTGCTGTTCAATTACAGTCTTTGCAACATTGTTTACAAATTCCTTGAATTCTGCATTCTTTGCAACAAAGTCGGTCTCGGAGTTCACCTCAACGATAGCGCCAACGGAATGATCCTCGTTTACGATTGCAGCAACCAGACCCTCAGCAGCAACTCTGCCAGCCTTCTTTGCCTGGGTAGCCAGACCCTTCTCACGCAGAATGGTGATTGCCTTTTCTACATCACCGTCAGCCTCGATCAGAGCCTTCTTGCAGTCCATGATGCCTACGCCAGTGCTTTTGCGCAGTTCATTTACTTCCTTAGCAGAAAAATTAGCCATTATGAAATCCTCCATTTCAGATTTAAGCTTCGTATAGAAAACCCGAATATATCGCAACATATCCGGGTTTTAAAGTATTCTTTATTCAGCAGTCTCAGCTTCAGCCGGAGCTTCCTGTGCAGCCTCTGCAGCCGCATTGTCAGCACCCTGCTTGCCCTCGATGATTGCGTTTGCGATGGTGCCGGCGATCAGCTTGACAGCACGGATTGCATCATCGTTGCCGGGGATTACATAATCCACTTCGTCCGGATCGCAGTTGGTATCCACGATTGCAACGATCGGAATGTTCAGCTTCTTAGCTTCTGCAACAGCGATCTTTTCCTTGCGGGGGTCAACAATGAACAGTGCGCCCGGCAGCTGCTTCATGTTCTTGATACCTCCCATGAACTTTTCCAGCTTCTCGATCTCCAGGTTCAGCTTGATAACTTCCTTCTTCGGCAGCAGGTTGAATGTGCCGTCAGCTTCCATTGCGTGGAGCTGTTCCAGACGCTGCAGTCTTCTCTGGATGGTCTTGAAGTTGGTCATCATACCGCCCAGCCAACGTGCGTTTACATAGTAAGCGCCGGCACGGGTCGCTTCTTCCTTTACGGAATCACCAGCCTGCTTCTTGGTACCTACGAACAGAACGCTCTTGCCCTCAGCGGACAGATCACGAACGAACATGTAAGCTTCCTCAAGCTTCTTTACGGTCTTCTGCAGGTCGATGATGTAGATGCCGTTTCTTTCGGTGAAAATGTACGGAGCCATTTTCGGGTTCCATCTTCTTGTCTGGTGACCAAAGTGTACGCCAGCTTCAAGAAGCTGCTTCATTGATACTACGCCCATTGTGTAGTCCTCCTATTGGTTTTAAAATTTTCCCGCCGCAGCCGATTCCCGTCGGGAACAACCTTTTGCAAGGCACCAACCCCCGTTCACAGCTGCGTGTGAATTACTGAAATATTATATCACACTTTTCATACTGATGCAAGAGATTTTCTCTTGTCTATTTAAATAAATCTTCAATATGAAATCTCTTGGATATTGTACACTTTGCACTGCCTGTGCTTCCATGCTCCGCTTCACGCACCACCAGAATGGTGTCTGTACCAATCAGCCGGATCTGGCGGAAGGGAATCATCAGATCCTGTTCCCTGCCCAGCAGACCAAACAGGCGCTCCCTGCCGTGGATCACAAGGGCTGCAACCGCAGCGGTCTGTGCATCGAATTCCAGATCATCCACATACCCCAGCTTTTCGCCCTTTTCCACGTCAATCACTTCCTTGCGGCACAATTCCGCAAAGCTGTACAGCATCCGATCACCTCCGGTCTTTCATATGTATGCACTGCCGGAGGGAAATTAGGCTACTTCTTCTTTTTCAGTACCAGACAAAGAATAATCAGTACTGCGGCTACGCCTCCCAGCACTGCGTACAATGCGATGGGGGTGGTATCCCCTGTCTTGACCGCATCCATTGCGGTAATCAGCTGCATCCAGTTCATGTTGTTTCGCCTCCTTCCATGCGATGTAGTGTAACGGTCACGATTTCCGGCCGGTTGCCCACCCGGAACGGAAACCCGCTGTTTCCCACGCCCCGGTTGATGATGAGCATATGCCCCGCATCGTAAAATGCGCCTCCATCGTATTCCGGCAGGATCCCTTGGTCCGGTGCATAAAGTCCGCCGATCAGCGGAAGGCGGAACTGCCCTCCGTGGGTGTGTCCGGTAAGCGTCAGATCTGCGTCTGACTGGAGAAAGACCTTGGCATCCGTTGGATTATGCTCCAGCAGCACCACAAAATCCGTCTGTGCGTCAGAGATCTGCTTCAACGCAAAATAATCCGCCTTCCGGATGCTTTCCAATCCGGTCAGAGTGATCGCCGCTTCCTCCCGGGTCAGTTCCACGCTGCGATCTATCATGAAAATCACGCCGCAGGCATGCATCCGGTCGTAAAGGGCTCTCCTGTATTCTGTTTTCACCATCGCCTCATGGTTCCCGGGTACAAAATACACCGGGGCTATTTTGACAGCCAGCTCGCAGAATCGGGCGGCAGGTTCCACCTTCGGATGATTGCCGTCCATGATATCTCCGGTCAGCACAATGATATCCGGCTGCTCCTCCCGAATGGCTTTTATCAGCCGCTTCTGATCCTTACCGCACCATTTATTGTGCAGATCGGAAACCTGTACAATCCGGTAGCCGTCAAATTCCGCCGGAACATCCGGCGAATTGCAGGTATACTCGGTCTGCATCAGATCATTGTCCTGCCAGTACAGGTAGCCGCTCAGCAGCAAAACTGCCGCCACACCGATCACCAACCGCTTTTTTCGCTGCTTCTTTTTTCTCTGTTCCTCCATATGCACCTCACTTAAACAAAGTCACGCTTTCAAAGCCATCCAGCAGCACATCATGCCGCCGGAATGCCTTTGCCGTTCCCTTTGCCACACAGGTTTCCGCATCCTTTGCTACGTGGCATTTCACCCCCAGCGTTCGGCTGATGAGCTTTTCCAGCCCCCCCAGATAGGAACCTCCCCCAGTGAGGAGAATGCCATTGTCGTAAATATCCCCGATCAGCTCCGGAGGTGTCCGCTCCAATACATGACGCACTGCCTCGATAATGGCGAACACGTCCTCCTCCAGAGCTTCAAACAGTTCTACCTCTGTCAGCTCTGCGGAATCCGGCAGACCCCGCATCAGATTCTTGCCCCGCACCGTCATCCGCACATCCTCGCTGGGATCATACAGATTGGTAAGCTGAATCTTGGCATCCTCCGCTGTCCGATCCCCGATCATCAGCTTGTACTTGTTGGATACATACCGAATAATGGCTTCATCCAGCTTGTTTCCTGCCACCTTGATGGAATGGGAAGCAACGATGCCGTTCATGGACACCACTGCAATGTCCGTGGTGCCACCGCCGATATCCACCACCATATGTCCGTTTGCCTGACCGATGCTGACGCCAGCACCAAGCATAGCGGCCAGCGGCTCCTGGATCAGATTCACCTTCCGGGATCCGGCGCTTCGGGCAGCTTCCATAACAGCACGCCGTTCCACATCCGTAATAAAGGAGGGAACACAGATAATGATCCGGGGCTTCAGCAGCTGCCTGCCGCTGACCTTGAGGATGAATTCCCGGATCATACACTGGGTCAGTTCATCATCCGAGATCACCCCGTCCTTCAGAGGGCGCACCACTGCCAGGTAATCCGGCGCTCTGCCGATCATGCTGTATGCCTTCCGTCCGATGGCGACCACCCGTTCTGTCCGCTTGTGGAAGGCGATTACAGAAGGCTCATTGAGTACCACGCCCCGTTTCCCCATGGTCATAACGATATTTGCAGTACCCAGATCGATGCCGATATCCACATTCATTTCTCCTTTGCTTGATTGCTTCTGTCATGCTCCGGACGGCATTTCCTGATAGAGGTGCAGCCTGCCGCAAATCCCACATCCGCTGCACCCATCTGCCGCAAAAGCTGCGCACAGCGCTGTGCCGTACTACCGGTGGTGAGCACGTCATCACACAGCAGAATCCGAAGACCGTCCATCCTCTGTTCCGATGCTTCATACAGCTTTGCATGCTCCTGCCGTTCCTTTGCGCCCAGCTCATGCTGCCGGATCTTTGACTGTCGCTGGATCAGACAATCCTTCCGCACAGGCAGACCGCAGTATGTCCCCATGGCTGCGCCGATGCGCTCCGCCTGGTTGTACCCTCGTTCCCGGAACCGCTGCCGATTCATGGGGACTGGCACGATGCAGTCATAAGCACCTGCCGGGATCTGATCGCCTAGCACTTTGCCCAGATGCATCGCAAAATTCAGATTATGTCCCCGCTTGAGGGAAAGGATTCCGTCCTTTGCCCGGTCTGCATAGGCGTATGCCGCATACACCCTGGAGTAAGGCAGCGCTTCCTGCCCATTACAAGGGATCTTTCCGCAGTGAGGACAAACCTGAACCGGCTGAAGGGACGCTGCACAGTCCGGACAAAGCAGCTGATTCCAGGGAATGAATACTCCACAGCAGCCGCATCGGTTCGGGTAGAACAGATCCAGGAGCCACGCCTTAATTGCTTCCTTGTTCATGTTGCATCAGCATGTGCCGCAGGCAGGAGTACCGGTTCGTCCTGCGGTTATTATGTACCATTTCCTCGATCTTCTTCCGGGAGCCTACCAGGATCAGCAGCTTCTTTGCCCGGGTCACCGCCGTGTACAGCAAATTCCGGTAGTACAGCTTTTCAAAGCCTCCCAGAATGGGGATCACCACCGCTTCAAACTCACTGCCCTGGCTTTTGTGAACCGTAATGGCATACGCAAGCTCCAGCTGATCCAGCACATCCAGGGGATACGGTGTGATCCGCCCGTCAAAGTCAATGGTTGCTATCATCTGCGCCCGGTTGATCTCCAGAATCCGCCCGATATCTCCGTTGAAAATGCCGGTACCCTGCTCTCCGTCCTTTTTCCAGAGGATATCATAATTGTTCCGGGTCTGCATCACCTTGTCCCCCACCCGGAAGGTGTACAGCGCCGTCTTGCACTCTGCCATACCCTTTTTCTTGGGGTTCAGCGCCTCCTGTAACGCCTGGTTCAAAGCAATGACGCCCAGTGTCCCCTTCCGGGCAGGTGCGATAACCTGAATGTCATTCAGCGGATCAAAGCCATACGCCTTTGGCAGACGATCCCGGCACAGGGAAATCACCAGTTCACAGGCTGGTTCCGGCTTCAATCGCTGCAAAAAGAAGAAATCGTTCTGCTTTTGCATCAGATCCGGATCCTCACCCCGGACGATTCGGTGAGCATTGGTGACAATGCAGCTTTGCTGCGCCTGCCGGAAGATCTCCTGCAAAGCGATTACCGGGATGCAGCCTCCATCGATCAGATCCCGCAGCAGGTTTCCAGCCCCTACCGAGGGCAGCTGATCGCTGTCCCCTACCAGAACGATACGGCAGTGCAGCTTCAGCGCCCGAAGCAGATGCTCAAACAACAGCACATCCACCATGGACATTTCGTCCACCACAAGCACCTCGCAGTCCAATGGATCCTTTTCATTGTGCTTGAAGGTGAGCCGTTCGTTGCTGTCAAACTGCACCTCCAGCAAGCGATGAATGGTCTTTGCCTCATAGCCGGTCAGATCTGAGATCCGCTTGGCGGCTCTGCCGGTGGGGGCGGCAATTAGCACCTTCTTTCCCTGCTTTTCATACAGGGAGATGATGGCGTTCAGTGTGGTGGTCTTACCGGTGCCGGGGCCGCCGGTCAGCACCATCAGTCCCCGGGACAGGGCGGTGGTGATTGCCTTGCGCTGCAGGGATTCATATTTGATCTGCTTTTCCTGCTCCTCCAGGTCGATCAGTGCCTCATAGTCATAATCCTCCGGAGCGCTGAATTCCAGGATCACGTTGATACGATCCGCTATGTAGGATTCGGCAATATAATACTCCGGCAGGTAGACAAACTCCCGTTCTCCCTTTTTGTACTCATAAAGCTGCTGATTCTCCAGAGCCTGATTGTAGTTGGCATAAAAGTCCTGTTCTCCAATGCCCAGATATTTGCAGGAAAGAGGCTGCAACTTATCCAGGGGCAGACAGGTATGTCCGCTGAAGGTGTTTTCGGTCAACAAATACTGCAAGCCAGCCAGGATCCGCTGCTCCGAATCCAGAGCGATCCGCAAGGAACGGGCAAGCACCTCCGCTTTCTGGAAGGGCAGTCCAATCAGCTCACTGCACAGCGCATAGGGATTCCCATCGATCACATCCCGGCTATTAATGCCCCATTGCTGAAAGGCTTTCATCGCATAACGGGCAGGAATGTGATACTGGGATAAGTAGATCATCAAGGTACGCAGGCTGAAAATTTTCTGCACCTCCCGGGCGATCTCCTGGCATTTCTTCTCCGAGATGCCCTTGATGGTGCGCAGCTTTTCCGGGTGATGCTCCATGACCTCCAGGGTCTCATCCCCGAATACGTCCACGATTCGCTTGGCAAGGGAGGGGCCAATGCCGGAAATGGTGCCGGAGGACAGGTACTTCCGGATATTCTCCGCCGTACTGGGCAGCTTTCGCTCACAATAGGATGCCTTGAACTGTGTGCCGAACTTGCTGTGGGTGATATACTCCCCCTCCACCAGAAGGGTCTCTCCGTCTTCGATCTCTCCCAGCTCCCCCACTACGGTTTCTATGGACTGATCCGTTTCCAGCTCCAGAACAATATATCCGTTCTGTTCATTAAAGAACAGAACCTTATCCACAACACCCTCTAAACGGAGCATCCGCTTTTCCGGCTCCTGCATGGTATCCCCCCTCTGCTCCGGATTTGCATACTATTTTATTATACACGATGCACTTGGAAAATGCAATCATTTTTCGCCAAGATGGGGACGGATCCGTACCTCCCCGGAGGAAAGTGCTGCTTCTGAGCCATCCGGATACCGCACCTGCAGCCGACAGGCATCATCGATTCCAAGCACCAGAGCCTTCTGCTCCCGTTCCCCCTGCACCACCGTCACCTGTCTGCCGGTGAGCATGGATTGATCCCGGTACCTGGTCAGAAAATCATGGGAGGGCAACGCCCGGTATCTGGCATCAAAAGCGGAAAGCACCCCTGCTGCCAGCTTGTCCGCAAAGCCCTCCGGCACCTGCCCGTCCGGAAACAGGGATCCGGCAATGCCGGACAGCTCCGGGGGAAAGCCATCCTCCGGCGGGGCGATATTGATGCCGATTCCCAGCACTGCATACCGGAGCATGCCATTCTCCAGATCCAGCGCACCTTCGGTCAGGATGCCGCACACCTTTCGCTCCTGTAAGTAGATATCATTCACCCATTTGATCCGGGTTCGTACACCGGCAGCTGCGTCAATGGCATCCGCTACGGAAACTGCTGCCGCCGCAGTGATAAACAGCGTTTCCTCCACCGGCAGCTTCGGCCGCAGCAGCAGGCTCATGTAAATGCCGGAACGACAGGGAGAGTAAAAGACTCTGCCGCATCTGCCGCGTCCGGCAGTCTGTGCATTGGCAAGCACCACTGTTCCCTCCGGTGCATCCTGCTGGGCAAGCTCCCGCAGAAGGGTATTTGTAGAGGTCACGGTGTCGTGTACATGCAGGAAATATCGTTTGGGATCAGCCAGATGTCCATAGATCCCCGGAGCAGAAAGTCCCGCCTTTGCCGGAGGAATGGCATAGCCCCGGTTGGACACAGCCTGCATGGGGACACCTTCCTTCTGGAGTGTCTGCACAGCTTTCCAGACAGCGTTCCGGCTTACGCCAAGCTGCTGCGCCAGCTGGGTGCCGGATAAAAATCCGCCGCCGGCACGTTCTAGTTCCACTCGTACCTGTTCCTTGGTAGTCAATGCCTATCCGCCCTTTCCCGATCAGCTTCTAAAAAAGTATAGCACATCCGTGGGAAACCGTCAACTGTACCTTGACCTTTGCTGCCGCTTGCTGTATAATATAAATAAGTGTGGATTATGGTATTTGGGCAATCTGCTGTCTGTGATCCTTGCACAGGCTTCCCAGACTTTGCCCGAAACCGTTTCTTTGGAGGTTCAAGTGAATACGATTGTTTCCGCATCCATTTTAGGCGCAGATATCTGTCACCTGGGTGAGGCTCTGGACAAGCTTCGCACATGGCAGATCGATATGGTACACTTCGACGTGATGGACGGGGTCTTTGTCCCCAACATTTCCTTCGGCATCCCCATGCTTTCCGCAGTCCGGCGGCATACAAAGCTGTTTCTGGATGTGCATCTGATGATTACCGATCCCCTGCGGTATGTATCGGCATTTGCAAAAGCCGGAGCAGACCGGATCACTTTTCACCTGGAAAGCAGCAGTGATCCCCGGGCAACTCTGGAAGCGATCCGGCAGACAGGCCGTCAGGCTGGTATCGCCATCAAACCGGGCACGCCGGTAGAGGACGTGATTCCCTACCTGTCCCTGGCGGATATGGTACTGGTTATGACCGTAGAACCCGGCTTTGGCGGACAAAGCTATCTGCCCGATACCACGGAAAAGGTTCGACAGCTGCGCCGGGACTATCCGAAACTCTGTATTCAGGTAGACGGGGGCATCAACGACCAGACCGCACCCATTGCCCGGCAGGCAGGAGCCAATGAGCTTGTTACCGGCAGCTATCTGTTCCAGGCTGCGGATCCGTTCCGGGCTGCGGCTCTGCTGCGGGGAGATGACTCCAGCCTGCAAGCCGGGTAACAGCATCTCCGGAGGCGACGCATTGGAAATGTTCCAGGGTCTGTGCCAGAAGCTGAGGCGTAGCTTGCGCCGGTGCAGCAAATTCCCCCATCCGCATGCAGATCCGCTGCTGATCTGGCTGGGGCACCCGCAGTACCAGTCGGTACCGTCCGGCATTGCGGTAACAGGCGCTTTGTCCGCAGGCAGGCCAGCATGCAAGACAGCCCCGGCAGCATTGAATCAGATCCGCCATCTTCTCAAATTCATACAGCATCACATCCTGTACCGCTCCGGTCTGCTCTGAGCGATCCGCTGCGGACAGGTAAATATAGCAGCCGCCGTCCCTGCGTGCAAAAACCTCGACGCAGATCCTGCTGCCAGCCAGCGGAATTCCAAAGCGGCGGACAGCAGCCACCACCAGATCCTCCAGCAGGCACATGACTGCCGGCTCATTTTGTCCGAACTGGTCCAAGGTGACCCGGTAAGCACGCAGCTCCGCCCCGGTCATATGAATCTTTACGGCGGTGGGGCTGATCCGATACATGGTCATACACGGCTGTTCCTTTCACATAAAATTCAAGGAGGTGCTCCCATTGCATAGAAAAACGGCAGCATTGCATAGAAAAACGGCAGCTGCCGTTGTGCTGGATCTGTTTCTTGTCCAGCTTGCGCTGCTCATTCTTTCCGGTTATTATTACGGCATCCGGGTGCTGATCCTGGCGCTGATCGCATCCGGCACCTGTCTGGCTCTGGACGCTGTGTGTCTGCATCTACGAAATCAGCCTATACGGGCTGCCCATCTGGATGCAGTCAATACAGGATTGACGCTGACTCTGATGATGCCGGCATCTGTGCGCTATGATACGCTTATCATAACCTGTTTTGCAGCAATTATCATTGGAAAAGCCTTGTTCGGCGGCAGAGTAAATCTGCTGTTTCCGCCTGCTGCTGTCGGCTATACATTTTCCATACTGGCATTCGGCACGGAACTGCTTCAGTTTCCACAGCCCTATACTGCATTGCCGCTCGGAAATCAGATCGATGCGGCATACACTATGTCTGCCTCCGCCCAGTTCCATGCCAACCGAATGATAGATCTCAGTGACAAGCTGCTGCTGGGCGCACTGCCCGGTCCTATGGGAACCGGCTGCATCCTGCTGCTGACGGTGGGTGTCTTCATTCTGATCGCCCGGCGTAGTGTTGCCATTTCCACGCTGGTAACCTTTCTGTTGGAATATCTGCTCATGAGCCTGCTGGCGGGGGCGGATTTTGACTATATGATCAAGCTTCTGGGCTGCAATATGACCCTGTTCGGGGCTGTATTCCTGATTGCGGATCAGCGGATTGCGCCGAAAAGCCTTGGGGGCATTCTCTACGGTTTTCTGGCAGCCATCCTTTCTATGTATCTGACCACCTTCGCCGAAATCGAATATGCTGTGGTCATTACTGCCATCCTGCTCAGTCCGCTGGCACAATTTCTGAAATCCCAAAGTTGGCAGATGGAATATGCCCGCCGTCGGCGGCAATACCGGCGTACCCATCGGGAACAGGAGGTGGAACAGCATGAGCGCTAAACGCAAAAAGACCATCTATGACGGCTTCTTTTACAAAAATCCGGTGCTTATCGGCGGACTGATTGCCGGCCCGGTTATCGTCTGTGCTGATACCCTTGCGCATGCCCTGGTGTTGTGTCTGATGTTCTCCATGCTGTCCTTCATTTCCGTGATGTTTTCCTCCTTTGTGCCCCGGCGGTTGGTGTATGGGCTTCGTATTATAGTATACAGTCTGATTGCAACACTGGTGTATGTCCCCCTGTCCCAGGTATGCGCAGAATACTTTCCCCTGGAGTTTGAGGCGATGGGCATTTACCTGCCACTGCTGACGGTCAGCAGTCTGATCACCACGCAAACAGAATTTCTGTTCAACCGGCAGGACGGCGTGACCTTATTCGTGACCCTGCTGTGCTATATTCTGGGTTTTGATCTTGCAGCCCTATTGGTGGGATTTATCCGGGAACTGCTTGCCTACGGAACCATGTTCGGCAATATGACCGGCTTCCGCCATGTTATGCCGGGTCTTGCCACTATCCCAGGCGGATTCCTTGTGACCGGACTGTTGACAGTATGCTTCCATAAGCTGCGGATCCTGTTCCGCCGCAGAAAGGAGCGTGCAGCATGAACAATCTGCTTTCCATGCTCCTGACTGCCATTACAGCCAATCTGATCTTTACAAAGGCGCTGGGTATCAGTACCATTACCGCTTCTGCAAAAAGCAAAACGGATTTTGTGGGAATCGGTCTGATGGTCACCATTCTGACCACCCTGGGCTGCGGCATCACCCATGGCATCAACCGACTGCTTCCGGCTTTGGATATTGCCTACCGACCGGTGGCATATATTCTGGTGCTGGCAGTGCTGTACGTTTTCCTGCTGGTATTCCTTCACGCAGTGGGCAGACCTACCTTCTATCGGTTCCGGAAATATGTGCACCTGTGTACCTTCAACTGTGCCGTACTGGGCACTCTGCTGCTGAATGCAGAGCAAAACGGCAGTCTGTCCGCAAGTCTGCGGTTTGGACTGACTGCCGGGTTGGGGTTCGTGATCGGCGCATGGACGCTGAAAGCCGTGTACCCAAAGCTGACCAGTGACCGAGTGCCTGCCAGCGTCCGGGGGTATCCGGCGATCCTGCTTTATATCGGCATATTAAGTATGGCGCTTTACGCAGCAAATATTATATAGACAACTTCACACCAAGCAGGCTTGGTGACATAGAGAAAGAAACAAAGAACAAAAGATAAAAGAAACACAAAGGAGACCCATTCATGAGAAGAGATCCAAGAGGGCGCAAAGTCTACTCCCGCCGGGGCAGACAGCGCAATATGTTCCATACAAAGCACCGGTTCCGTTCGGTTCTGTCCGTTTTATTGACCATGCTGATGATTGGTCTGCTGGTGGTGGCAGGATACCTTGCCGCCGAGCCATTGAGCCGATTGCTCCACAAATGGACGGGAGGTACAGAATCCACGCCGGATTCCTCCCAGACCGTCACAGAGCCTGCTTCTGAAACTGCAACGGAGGCAGCCACAACTGCTCCGCTGACCACAACCGCACCAGAGCCGGAAACCACCACGTCTGTTACCACGACCGGAGCTGTGCCTGCCGCAGATATCGGACTGAAATCCTTTGAATATGTGGGACGGTTTCTCAAGGAGAACGCTTTGAAAAGCTCGGAGTCGCTGGAGGCTGCTTTGCAGGAAATCCCCGCCGGATGCTGTGTGATCGTGCCTTTGAAGATCGAGGGAGGTGCCCTGCTGTATCAATCCCAGGTAAAGGGTGCAGTCGCCAGCGGTGCATGTAAGGATGCGACACTGACCATCCGGGAAATTGCAGAAAGCATACAAAGCCACCAGCTTTCTGCCATTGCCCAGCTTTCTCTGCTGGATGATGCCTACTATCCTACTTATGATACCACCGCCGGATTTTTGCTGGAGGATGGATACAGCAGGTGGCTGGACAACAAGCCGGAAAAGGGCGGCAAGCCCTGGATGTCACCCTTCTCTGATTCTGCAGCGGCATACTTACAAGCTCTGACTGCTGAAATCATGCAGGCAGGCTTTCAGAATATCCTCTGTACTGACCTGGATTATCCCCATTTTTATGACACGGATCTGGAGTTGCTGGGCAGTCCGGTGCAAAGTAAGCAGAACCGTGCAGAAGGGCTGATCCGGGTGCTCAACGGCGTACACCAGACCGCTTCCCAGCAAGGGGGCGGTGCTATGTACACCTTTTCTCTGTATGATGCACTGAATCGGGATGCGGAGGCGCTGCAACCGGTAATGCTCAACACCCCAAGCGCCGTTGTATATATTGACCCGAATTCCTTCCGGGATTCCTTCTGGCACAACAACCAGAAGATCAGCATGTCCGGATTAAGCATGCAGGAAAAGCTACAGGTGCTGATGCCCATCGCTCAGGAGCTTTGCGGCGATATGCACCTGATCCCCTGTTTCCGGGAGCGATCCTTCCGGCAGCAGGAGCAGACACAGGCTGAAGCGTGGCTGCGTGAAAACGGCTACATGCAATACATGTTTAAGTAAAAACGGCACTGCAAAGACGGCTGTCAAAACCGATCCACCCCGACAGAATAGGAGGATGTCCATGAAAAGAACCCACAAGCTGCTCAAGTACAAACGCGCCCTAAAGCGCCTGAATCCAAGGAATTTTCTGATGCTGACCATTGCGGGTATCATCAATGCCTTTGGCGTCACAATTTTTTTGTCGCCGGTCAAATTATACGACAGTGGCATTTCCGGTACCTCCATGCTCCTTGCACAGATCACACCAGATGTCTGGAGCCTTTCCGTGTTTCTGATCCTGCTGAACGTTCCCCTGTTCCTGTATGGTCTGAAAAAACAGGGGATCACGTTTACGATCTATGCGATCTATTCCGTCGCCATCTATTCCCTTGGAGCATGGCTCATCACGGACGTTCTGCCGGTGGATGTGAGCATCGCCTCCCCCCTTGCCGGAGAGGATCTGCTGCTTTGCGCCCTGTTCGGCGGTCTGATATCCGGATTGGGCAGTGGCACTGCCATCCGGTACGGAGGCGCCATGGACGGCATCGAAGTCATGGCGGTAATCTTTGCAAAACGCTTGGGCATTACCGTAGGTACTTTCGTCATGGCATACAACATTCTGCTGTACATTGTCTGCGGATTTGTGATGCACAGCTGGATCCTGCCCCTGTATTCCATCGTCACCTACATGGCGGCACTAAAAACCGTGGACTTTATCGTAGAAGGCCTGGATCGTTCCAAGGCGGCGTTGATCGTTTCCGCCAAGCAAAAGGAGGTCTGCAAGGCGTTGTCCCTGGAGTTTGAACAGGGTATGACCATCCTCTCCGCCAAGGGCTTTTATTCCGGCACTGACCGGAACGTGATCTATATCGTCCTGAACCGGTTCCAGATCAGTAAAATGAAAAATATTACTCATAACATTGACCCTGCCGCTTATATCACCATCAGCGATGTGGCAGACGTATTCAAAATGAACCAGGACGTGAAAAACAATTCCCCAAAACCAGTGGAACAGCAAACCGTTCCTGCTGCATCAAAGTAAACAAAGAAGCCGTACCTGCATGCTCTGCAAGTACGGCTTTTCCCATATGGTGTCGTTTTTACTGAACTCCAACGCCAAGAAGCTGAAACTGCTTGGATTCCTGCTCTGCCAGCATGGAGATCTGTACCTGTAATTCCTGCGGGGTATCGCTTTCATAGGCAAGCACCACTGCCGGACCACCCCAGCCGTTTTTGCTGTTGGCAGTGACTGTACTTGCCAGTCGTCCGTTTACATACACACCGGCAATGCCCCAATCTGCGCTGTTCTGGGAGGTATACACCAAAAACAGCTTCTTTCCTGTAACCGTAAAGCACAGAGGCTGCGCTGTACCGTCCGCTTTGGCAGCGAATCCCCGATCGAACAGCATAGAAAAGCTTTTTGGTTCAAAGGAGCCATATCCTGTTACGGCTACTGCGGACATATCCAGCAGGGTTGCCCCCATGTATCCGTCCCCGAATACCGGCGTCTCCGGCAGCTTCTCCTCGGTCGGAGGCTGAGTTGCAGCTTTGTCCAGGTAATTGGAAAGCATGGATGCCACAATCTGATGTCCGAATTTGTTGGGATGAGAGGTATCATCGGAGTATTCGCTCCACTGCATGTCCCCGGACTGGAACGCCGGGTTCAGTGCGTCTCCTACACTGATCATGGGCAGGTCATAGGCTGCACCGATCTGTGCCATTTGTTCCTGACAGGAGTACCCGTCCTTCAGCACAGTAAACAGCAATACCACCGCCGGCTTCTGTGGCTGATTCAAGCATTCCTTTACCAGGCTTTCGTAGGCAATGCGGTGCTGTGCATCCTGGGCGTCATTGACTGCAAACTCAATGAAGATTACATCCGGCGCATACTGAAACAATTCCTTCTGCGCCCGGAGCAATCCCAGTACCGAGGAGGTGCCGCTGAGTCCAGCATTGACGTACTGTACTTCCTTTCCTTTGGCGAACTGCGTCTGGAAGTACTGATGGGTATGTGCTGCATAGCAATCTCTTCCCCCTGCTGTCATGCCCTCGGTAATAGAACCGCCAATAAACCCGATGGTCGCATTGCCGGTTTTGGCTCGATCCATAGCAGCCCGGATTCGGCTGGTATTCCCGAGGGATACCAGGGAACGGTCGATCAACTCCCTGTCCGAGTCGAACAGGACGGAGGATTCTGCGGTGGTGGATATAGGTGTCTGACTGCTTTGCTGTGCAGAGGAACATCCTGTTACACAGCCTGTCAACAGCACAGCAGCCGCTGCCAGGGCAATATGATTCTGACGCATGGTTTCACGCTCCGGTTTCTCATTTTAAGGCAATACCGCACAAAGAATGTGTGGTAGATGTGCCAACAGATTTTTCGTCAGATTGCATAGAAACGACGCAGGAATACTGGCGTATTGCAAGGAATTTTTGTGTGATATGACGGAAAATTCGTCAGCAGATGCTACGCATAGCCGACAGGCGGGCTTTGTGCGGTGTCGTCATTCAGCATTATTATAGCAGAGGAAAACGGCTCCGTCAACCTTGTAGGCGTTTCAGATGTGCTTTTGTACTATTTATATGACATTTTTGTTCTAATTGCACTATTATATATTGACAGACTGTGTATATAATGTTACAATCAATCTATAAAAGGTTAGAATGCAAACGACACAAGGGGGAATGATTATGACGTTCAGGTTGAAACGCCTGATGGGCATGCTGTCTGCAGCGGCAATGGCATGCACCTGTTTGGCTGGTCTGCCGGACATCAGTGAAAGCCAGTCCGTATCCGCAGCGCCCAGCAGCTACCGCTTTGATTTTGGTGCAGGCGGTACGGAAAACGGATACATCGGAGTGGATGCATCCACCAGCTATTCTGCGCAGCGAGGCTATGGCTTCCGGACACCGGGAAATATGAAAAACGTTACCGCATCCGGCAGCGGCGCACTGAGCGATGCAGTTCAATTCGTAACATCCGGTGTTTCTACGGACAACACCTTTGACGTAGATCTGGATAACGGGCTGTATCAGGTTACGGTGACTTTGGGCAATACTAACCGCACCAGTGTAGCTGCAGAAGGCGTGTACCAGCTAATGAATCTGACGGGCAACAACGCAACGGATACCTTCCAGATCCCCATTACGGACGGTCAACTGAATATCAACTGTACCGCCGGGAAGGATGGATATCCCTACACGCTCAGTGCCCTGGAGATTACCAAGTTGTCCAGCGATCCCACGATGAAACCTACCATCTGGCTTTGCGGGGATTCTACCGTCTGCAACTACTACCCTCTGGCGACCAGCACACAGGCTGGCTGGGGGCAAATCTTCCCCCGGTTCATTGACACCAATGTGTACCAGGTCCGGAACATGGCGACCGGCGGACAGTATGCAGAAGCGTTTATGAACTACGGGCAGTTTGACGCCATTCTCAAATACATCAAACCGGGAGATTACTATTTCATCTCCATCGGCATCAACGATACCAACTACTCCAACCAGGAGGCATACTACAATGCCCTCACCTCCATGACCAAGCAGGCTAAAGCAAAGGGCGCTACGGTGATCCTGGTTGCACAGCAGGGACGTCAGGGTGACATCTCCAACTCTGCGCTGAATGCGGACAGCGGACGCTGGTTCAACGGCACCGTCAAACAGGTTGCCAGCGAGCAGAATGTGCAGTGCATCGACCTGTTCAAGCTGTTCTACAACCACTGTAAATCCGTAGGGCAAACTGTTACAGATACCCTGTATATTGATTCGGATACCCTGCATCCAAACCGTGCCGGCGCAACGGTGCTGGCGGAACTGGTGGCAAAAAGCGTGTCCTTCTCCACCATCTCGGAACTGCCCGGAACGGAGCTTCCGGCAAATACCACCTATCAGATTCAGAATGTGAACAGCGGCTTGTATCTGGAGGTGCAGGAGGGCAAGGCGGAAAACGGTGCCAATGTGCAGCAGTGGGGTGCCAATGGCGTACAGCAGCATAATCTGTGGAAGGTGGTACCCTCCGGACAGAATGATGGCTATTACTACATATATTCCATGCTGGGAGACGGCAACACCTTCCTGTTGGATGTGGATTACGGCAAAATCCAGGACGGTACTAATATCGGCATTTATCAGAACACCCATTCTGATGCGCAGCTGTACAAATTCATCGACTGTGGGGATGGGACTTTCCGGATCGGCACAAAGGTGACCAACGGGCACAGCGTACTGATGCCCACAGACAGTTCCACAGCAAACGGCGGAAATGTGATTGAATCCACTTACACCGGCCTTGCATCCCAGCGCTGGAAGCTGGAGGCAGCTTCCCTGCCGGTTGTCACAGAACCTGTCAAGGCGCTCATCAAGGGGGATCTCAACGATGACGGGATTCTGAACGGTGTGGATATTGTCTTGTTCCGGCAGGCGCTGAACAGCGGCTTTGGCACAAAAGCCATGGAACTGGCAGCAGATGTAAACTATGACGGCAGTGCAACGGTTGCAGACCTGGTTCTGCTGCAAAAGTATGCAGCCCGGATGATCCGGGAGATCCCGGCTGCACAGATTGCCCGGTATGATGCCATCAAAGCAGATTTCACCCAGGGTATTACAGAAACCATCAATGCAGGCTACACGGCTGATGCCTATCTGAATCTGAACAATGAATTGGGCAGCAGCGTGACCTTCCGGGTTTCTGTGCCCAAGACCGGCAATTATCTGGTGACCTTCCGGGTCGCAAACGGCAGTGCCAATAACCGGCCTATGATGCTCAGCGTTAACGGAGGCACCGACCGTTGGCGCCAGGATTTCCTCACTACGGGAGCTTGGACCGTCTGGCAGGACAGAGGCATTGTTCTGCCTCTGCAGGCAGGCATCAATTCCATTACCGCAGTATCCGATACCGCAGAGGGCGGCCCCAACATGGACTATATCACCCTGGAGCAGACGGATGAGCCCATTGCGGAAACCTATGTAAAGCTCGCCGAGACCCAGCCTGCCGGCAGCAATCCCACTATATACATTGCCGGAGATTCCACCGTCCAGACCTATCGGGCAAGCTACGCACCGCAGCAGGGCTGGGGCGCATATCTGGCTGATTATCTCGACAGCAGCGTATCTGTCAGCAACCGTGCCATTGCCGGCAGAAGCTCCAAGAGCTTTTATGACAATGGTAGGTTGGATACCATTCTGGGCGAGATCAAAGCCGGAGATTATCTGATGGTTCAATTCGGCATCAACGACTCCGCTGCGTCCAACGCAGAGCGGTATGCGCCGGTATGCGGCTCGGCAACAAATCCCACTAACGGCTCTTTTGAGTTCTACATTGAAAAGTATGTGGAGGGAGCATTGGATAAGGGCGCAACCCCCATTCTGGTGACCACCGTCATTGGGCTAAAGGCATACTCCGGCGGAAAATTCGTCAACAGCTACGGGAACTACTGCCAGGCAATGAAGGATATTGCCGCAAAATATAACATTCCCTGCATCGACCTGAATAGCCTGATGGTGGCGCATTACAACGCCATTGGCTACGATACGGCGTATACCTATCATCTGATCTCGGCAGTGGAAGGCAGCACGGATATGACCCATTTCACCGAAACCGGTGCCAAAGCGGTTGCCAATCTGGTTGCCCAGGCAGTGAAGAATCAGAACATTACGCCCCTTGCAGAGCATGTAAAATAAATGAAAACAGCCACCGGGTTTCCGATGGCTGTTTTTTTTGCAATTTTCTGCTTAATTTCCCAGCCGAAGCATTTCTTCAATGGAATGCCGGGCGGCAGACTGGATCTCCGGCGGGATCAGGATCTCCTGGGCGGTATCCCCGTCGATCTGTCGTAGGGTATGGAGCACATCCATCAACGTGGTCAGCTTCATATCCGGACAGATCAGCTTTTTGGATAGATCATAAAACTGCTTGTTCGGGCAGGCATACTGTAAGTGCTCCGTGATGCTGATCTCGGTGCCGATGATAAATGCATCCTTGTCCGATTGCTTGGCATACGCCATGATGGCAGAGGTTGCACCGGCAAAATCCGCTGCGGCAGTGACCTCCTTCCGGCACTCCGGATGCACCAGAATCTCCACACCTGGATGCAGTGCCCGTGCCGCAGCCAGATCCTCCGGCTCTACGGAAGCATGTACCGGGCATCCACCGGAAAGCAGGTGAATCCGCTTTTCCGGTACCCGGCTCTGGACATAGCTGCCCAGGTTGCAGTCGGGAATAAAGAGGATATCCTCCGCATCTATGTTCCGGACGATCTGCTCCGCAGAGGAGGAAGTGACGCACACATCGCTGACCGCCTTTAATGCAGCTGTGGTGTTGATATATGCCACCACCTTGCAGCCCGGATATTTTTCCTTTTCCTCCAGAATTTTCTCCGGAGTAAACTGCTCCGCCATAGGGCAGACCGCCCCGGGATGGGCAAGGTATACCTGCTTTTCCGGAGAAAGGAGCTTTGCGGTTTCTGCCATAAAATGCACGCCGCACAGCAGGATTCTGGACTGACTGCAAGCCTGCGCCTGCTTGCTCAGCTGAAAGCTGTCCCCCACTGCGTCGGCTACCTCCAAGATCTCATGCCCCTGGTAGCTGTGTGCCATAATTGCCACATCCAGTTTTTGTTTAACCTGTTCAATTTCCTTTTGAATCTGTTGTATCATGTGGTTTGTCCTCCGTTTGTTTTTTAGTATCCGCAGGCTTTTCAGCTGGCACCGGCTTTGGATTTTCCCGAGTGATCATGCCGGGGGACATATACGCTTCACTGCCTACAGGTAGGTGCTTTTTGGAAAGCCGCTGGTTCACGCTGTCCCGGAAGAAGGCATACAGTACGGCGAACAGCGGTACAAATGCCACCATCCCCAGGAAATTGAACATGCCGCCGCCCAGGAAAATTGCAAACATAATCCAGAAGGGTGACAAGCCCAGAGAATTGCCCAGGATCTTTGGGCCGAGAATGTTACCGTCAAACTGTTGCAGCAGAATAATGAAAATTACAAACGCCAGCGTTCGATCCGGCTCGGACAGCAGGATCAGCAGACCACTGGGCACGGCACCGATAATGGGGCCGAAAAAGGGCAGCATATTGGTAACGCCTACGAGAATGGAGATCAACAGCACATAAGGCATTTTCATGATGGTGAGAATGATGAAGCACAGCATGCCGATAATCAGGGAATCCACTGCCTTACCGGAGAAGAAATGCATGAAGGTATAATTGGTGCGGGAAGCGATGCGGAAAATGAGCTCACAGTGCCGCTTGGAAAAGAGCGCATGTACCACTTTTTTGATCTGCGCCAGGAACAATTCCTTGCTGTACAGCAGATACACCGAAACAAACAGACCCAGGCAAAAATCCTTCAGCGTAATGAGAAATGCATAGGCACTGCTGGTTACATTTGCCACCACGCCTTCCTTGTCCAGCAGACTGTCCAGCTTGGGACTGTATTCATCCGCCAGTCCCAACAGCATATCCTGCAAACTGGTGAAGCAGTTGGTCAGCTTCTCCCCCAGCTCTGGATTATCCTGAATGAAGGAATTGAACCGGTTGGTCAGATACTGCTGTAAATTGCTCAGATAATCCGGCAGCAGAGTAAAGATGTTTTTCATACTGCTGATGATCTCCGGGATCACAGCATACACGATGCCCACAATGGACAGGATCAGAATGGACATACACAGGAAGATGGAAATCACACGGATCAGCTTATTGTGCTCCTTTTTCCGGTTGATCCACTTCTTCAGATATTTTTCAAAAAAGGTCAGCAACGGCGTGCTCAGATAGGCGATCACAATGCCCCAGGTAATGGGCGCAATCACCTTGAACAGGCGGTGTACATATGCCATCAGTGCGCTGAAGCGGAACACCACCGCCACCAGTGCCAGACAGAACGCAAACACCAGCACCACATAGGCAGCAATGGTATTATAATGAGAATTGAACCGGAATTTCATAAGCCTTCTCCAATCTTTTTGAGCAATCAGCTCTCGTACTGCATGTCCGTTGTGGATTTTCCAGAATAGCCCGCCCAGTAGGCTGCCACAATACATAAAAACGTCACCAGAAAGCACAGAGGAATCACGCACAAACGACCCAGGCTCACATCCGCCAGGGTGCCGGAGCCGGTCAGCAAATTCAAAAGCTGAAAGTAATGGGCATTGAGCAGCCGGTACGCCGGCAAGAAATCTCCCCGGCTGCCGATCCGGCACAGAAGAAGCAGAACCCACAGCAGCAGCAGAGGAGAAATAGATGCCAGAGCCATCCAGAAAGGACGGCTTTGCCGATGAGGCTGCTGAAAACGGCGTTCCTCCACCCGATCCCGCTTTGCAATTTTTACAGCATAATCTGCCATCAGTCCCAAATGGATTCCGGTGGTGCAAAGGAGACTGAACCACTTGGCGGCAGGCACGGAAACCGCAAGCATGGCGCAGCTGAATGCCACAAATAGGCAAAGAATTTCAGACAGAAGCATACTGCCAACGCCCAGCAGCATGGCTTTGGATAAACTGGTTTTCTGATTGGTCATAAAACCGACTCCGATCTTTGAAACGCCATGTTTAAACGGCGCAAAACGTGATACACTACTAGTATAACAAATGCACAGCAAAAAAGCAAGGACAAACACCGAAAGGAATGTGGAATTTTATGAAAAAGCAAATGCTCTCCCTGCTCAATGCTTTTTATTACAATGCGGCACTGGGCGCTGATGCAATTCGTGGAATCCTTTCCAAGGCGCAAAATGAACATTTTAAGCTGACGCTTTACAAACAGCTGCAATATTACCAGCAGCAGAAAGATCAACTGACCCAGCAGATCCAGGGACTGTATGATGTGCCAACTGAGCCTGGCTGCATGCTGAAACTGTGGATGGATCTGATGATCCGGTGGAAAACGGCATGTCATGTGACAGACGAAAAGCTGGCGAAGATGATGATGCAGGGCAGCCAGATGGGCATCATCCAGCTGGTACAGCATCTGAACCACAGTGAAAAGGTGCCTGCACAGTTACAGATCCAGGGACAGAAGATCCTGGAGCATGAACAGGCATTTGTCAATGAGCTGAAGGCATTTTTATAAAAAGGAGTGCATAACCATGGATGAAAAGCAGGAACAAGAGGTTGCAATGAAGATCTATACCCCAAGACCCATCAAAACGCCCCCAACTCAAAGCACTGCCGTCCCGGACACGGAACAGATCCGCATCTGGAACGGCAGCAGGCAGCAGATCAAGCAGTAGCTTTGCCGCCGCTGCGCAGTCTGCCGATCAGCGTAAAGAGCAGGAATACCACCAGGTTCGCTACCACAACGCTTGCGCCAGGTGCGGTATCAAAGGTCAGGGACAGGAAAAAGCCGAACAGGAAGCAGACCACTGATACCAAAGCGGCACAGATCACCACGCTCCGGAAGCTGCGGCAGACTCGCATAGCGGTAACAGAGGGGAAAATAATCAGACTGGAAATCAGCAGCGCCCCCATCATCATCATGCCAAGCACCACAGTAACAGCGGTCAGCACCGCCAGCAGCAGATTGTAAAACCGTACATTGGTGCCGGTGGCTTTTGCAAAATCCTCGTCAAAGGTAATGGCGTAAATCTTGTGATACAGCAGCAGGTATGCGGCGATCACCAGCAAAGACAGCACCACGCTCAGCAGCACATCCTCCCGGCTCATGGCAAGAATACTGCCGAACATGTAGTGGCTTACGTCATTGGTCAGCCCGGCTTTGGAGGATACCAGCACGCCGATGGCAAGGGCGGAGGTGGAGAAAATCGCAATGGCGGAATCCCCTTTCAGCTGGGAGTGCTCCGACAGCCGCAGAAGAAATACCGCTGCCAGGATCACCACAGGAATTGCAACCTTCAGAGGTGCCAGATTCATGACTGCCGCTACGGACAGGGCACCGAAGCCCACATGGGACAGCCCGTCCCCGATCATAGAATACCGCTTGAGTACCAGACTCACCCCCAGCAGGCTGGAGCAAAGGGTCACTGCAATGCCGCCGATCAGTGCCGGCAGCAGGATCACCGTGAGAAATTCCGGTGTCAGCATACTGTAAAAATCGTTCATGGTTATGCTCCTAACTCGTCATTCAGCGCATGTTCCAGTGCATCAAGATTCTGCCGCATCAAAGATACATAGGTTGCACCGGACTCCAATTCTTCCTTGCTTACATTGTTGCAGGAATGAAACAGCGCCGTCTTTGCGCCGGTAGCTTCTGCAAGCCGATCAGCGATCTTATGGTTGGAGGACTCCGTGTAGAACACCAGAGGGATCCTGTCCTCCTTGACCTGTCGGATCAGAAAGGACATGGTAGCAGGGCTGGCTTCCGTTTCGCTGCTGCAACCGGAAAATGCCGCATAGTATTCCAAGCCGTAGGCGTGGGCAAAATACCGGAACGGGAACCGGTCACCGAATACGATTTCCCGCCGCTTTCCCTCTGAAACCGTCTTGGAAAAGTCGGCATCCAGCTCCGTCAGCTCCTTGCTGTATGCGTCCAGCTTCTGCCGGTATGCATCTGCATGCGCCGGATCCGCAGCTTCCAGGGAATCCGCAATTGCCTTCGACATGGCAAGGGCATTCTGGGGTGCTGTCCAGATATGCTCGTCGTATTCCGCTTCTTCCTCATGGGCATGTTCATGTTCGTGCCCGTGGTCAGCCCCCTCGATCTCTTCCTCCTCCAATGGGGCAACACAGTCAAAGAGCCGCAAAGTCCGGATATTCTTCCCTTCCAGACTCTTGAGGATCTCCTCCACCCAGACCTCGGACTCTCCGCCGATATACACAAACAGGTCGCACTGCTGGATCCGCAGCACATCCGCCGGAGTTGGCTCATAGGAATGGCTTTCTGCGCCGGGAGTCAGCAGCATGGTAACCTGGGCATGATCCCCTGCGATCTGTCGGGTAAAATCATAGCTGGGGAAAACAGTGGTCACTACCCGCAGAGCACCATCGGACGGCTCCCCCGGCCAGGTGCATCCGCTCAACATGCTCACGCCCAGACAAAGGGTCATAAGCCATAGCGTCCATTTTTTCACTTCTTATCCTCCTCTGTCTGACTGCACTCCTGACACACCCCATAAAATACGGTTTTGGAATGATCCACATGAAAGCCGTGATGCTCCAGGATGTGTTGATCGATCTGTTGCAGGTAGCTGCAATCCGTGTGGATCAGCCTTCCGCATCGCACGCATTTTAAGTGAAAATGCAGCGGACAAGTCGCATGCTCCTCCACATATTGATAGCAGGCACTGCTTTTTTCGTCCATAATGTACTTCCGGATCTCCCCCTGTTCCACCAGCTTGTCCAGATAGCGATAAATGGTGGCAATACCGACAGGTGTGCCCTCAGCCGCAAGAAAACTGGCAATATCCGTAGCGGTGATGTGCCGCTGCCGGTTGTCCAGAATATATTGATAGATCATAGCCTTTTGCCGGGTATGATAGCCTGCATTCCGTTCCAAAAGGATCCCTCCAAAATCAAATTAAGAATCATTTTCAATTTTACTCTCTTTCTGTGGCTTTGTCAAGAGGAAATCCCTCGAATCATGACATCTTTACAAACCTTTCTGAATATTATATAATGAAACAAACGAAACAGAAGAGAGGCGTCGATATGGATCAAATTCTGCTGGTGGAGGATGATACGGCAATGGCGGAAAGCCTGGTTTACGCCCTGGAGGCGGAGCAGTTCGCAGTACGGCATGCTCGTACCCTGGATCAAGCGGAGGAAAACTGCCAGGGAGTGGATCTGATTTTGCTGGATGTATCCTTGCCGGACGGCTGCGGCTATGATTTTTGCAAAAGGATCCGCCAAAAAGAGAACTGCCCGGTGGTGTTTCTTACTGCCCGTGATGACGAGGCAGACATTGTACATGGGCTGGAGCTTGGGGCGGATGATTACATTACAAAGCCCTTCCGGCTCCGGGAGCTGATTGCCCGAATTCGGGTGCAGATCCGTCGTGCCAAGGGCAATACGCCGCTGCCGGATACCCTCACCGCCACGGAACGCAAGCTGGTACAGTACCTGCAAATCAACAGCGGCAGAGTGATGACCCGGGAACAGATTTTGAATTGTCTCTGGGATCAGCACGGAGAATATGTGGATGACAACACCCTTTCCGTGCATATCCGGCGGCTGCGGGAAAAGCTGGATGTAGACGGAGTACGGCATATACGAACAGTGAGAGGAATCGGATATCAATGGATCGAATCTTGAATATGTTTTCCAACCGGTCAGTCCGCCGCTTCACAGCTGCCAGTCTGCTTTGCATACTGCTGTGTACATTGGGTGGATGGGCGCTTGCCGAAAAGCAGGCTAGGCAAAATGTCCGCCTGCTGCAGACGCAGCAATTACAGATTGCCGGGAAACTGGAAAGCAGCATGCCGGAAGCCAGGGAACAGATCCGCTCTGCCATGTTAGAAGAGCGTACAGCGGAAGACCTGGCACGAGGGGAAGCTCTGCTGGGCGCATACGGGTTGCGAATCACGGATACGTCTCCTAAGACCAATCAGACATATCAGATTATCCGGAAACAGCTTCTTACAGATCTGCTGCTTTACGGCATGACTGCGCCCCTGCTGCTTTTCTTGCTTGCCATGTTTGCACAAAGCAGGATTCTGCTCGGGGTGCAGGCGTTGACTGCTGCCTGCCGTGGCATATCCGCCGGGAAAGCACCTTTGATGAGCAAGCGCATCCCGGACGGGGATCTCCTGGTGTGTGGACTGGAGCTGCAGCGGCTCTATGATGCCTGCATGCACTTCAAACAGATAATGCAGCGGGAAAAGGAACAGCTGCGGCAGCGCATGCAGGACATCTCCCATCAGATGAAAACACCCCTATCCGTCATCAAGCTGAATCTGGAACTACTGCTGGAGCATCCGGACATGCCGCTGCACAAGAAAACCGGCTTTGTGCAAACCAATCTCAAGGAACTCAGTCATATGGAATGGCTCATCAGCAATCAACTGAAGCTGGCACGATTGGAAGCCGGCGTAGTGGAATACAACCTGCGCCTGTTGCCTGTGGGAGACACCTGCCGCTCGGTGTGGATGCGGTTCCGGCAAACAGCCGTCCAACAGGATACGGAGTTTTTTTGCAATGTGCCAAAGGAAATACTGCTGTGGCACGATCCTGCCTGGCTGTCCGAAGCCTTGACCAATCTGGTAAAGAATGCGCTGGAGCATACCAAGGGCGGACGAGTGGAGATCACCGGAGAAGAAACACCGATGACCGTGCAGCTGACCATCCGGGATAACGGCTCCGGTATCAGTCCGGCAGAGCGGGCGGCGCTGTTTGAGCGATTCAATCGGCACAGCAGTGCCCTCAGCGAAGCCAGCACAGGCATCGGGCTTTCCATTGCCAAGCGGATCACGGAGGATCAGGGTGGTGAGCTGATCCTAGAGCCAAATTCCGACCGGGGATGCTGCTTTCACCTTTGCTTTTTAAAAAAACAGAAGCCATAGACACAAAGCCGGGGTATTCGACAGTACAAGACAGAAATATGCAAAAAGAACCCCTTCCCTTTTCCAAAATTCTATGCTATGATAAAAGCACAGGATAGTACGGGACACATCGTACAGCTGTGAACAAAAGAAAGAGGCAGACCGCTGCGGATCAGCAGAAAGGAACAGAACGATGCAAAAGAACAAAATCAGAAATCATCAGCATGGGCATTCCCTCCTGCTGATCTGTCCAAGCGTCAGCCGTCCATTCGCCAGGTGTGGAGTGCGGTGACGCACTGGAGGTGATCCCATTCCGGGCATTGCCTTCGCCTTCATATAGATCAAAAGGCAGTATGCGTACAAGCATACTGCCTTTTTCCTGTGATTCTGTCTGAAGGTCAAGTCCTCAGACATGCTTTGTGCGGGATCGCCTTAACTATACCTGGTAACCTTATCGAGCCAGATATTCTCCGTTGTGCCCTTCCGTGTAACATCCACATCCAGAACCAACCGATACATACCCTTCATGGCAAGCGGCTGATCTTCTTCAAACACCAGGGACTGCCCACTGGCACTGACATTCCAGGTTTTCTGTGTACAATAAATACCTGCGATTCTCATCTGCAACTTGACTGTGCCTGTGATTTTTGTTGTACCGGAGTATCCTATAACTTGAACATCACAGTGTGCATTATAGTTTGCACATCTCAACGACATGGTAACCATAGACGTATTGTCCCACTGGGGCGCAACTATGTGATTGCCGCCTGTAGCCGCAAATGCCTGTAAGGGCATGATAAAGATACAAAGCACCAGTGTCAGCAGAATAACCAGCTTCTTTTGCTTGTTCATCGTTTCCCCTCCTTTCTGCTAAAATAGACATCAGGCAACCTGCCTATTATAAATACGTTTCAAAAGGAGAAAAAACTGCAAAATATGCACTTAGTGATAAAAACTTTCTGCAATTTTCACCAATTCCTGCTCATCCAGGTTTCCGAGAATAACAAATACATATTGGTCATCCTCCCACTGTAATGCGTTGTCATGTTCTGAATCCACTTGCATCCAGAAACACCCCTGAAATGAGTCGATGAATTCTGGATGTGCATGTCGATGTTCGATATCCAACATAATTTCCTCGTGCAATCCATAGTTCACATAAAGCTGATTTTCCCCATCTGCATATTCCAGGTGAACAAATTCTTCACCCTCCACACAATTGTAAAGCGTATATCCTTCCGGCAGATAACCGGGGCGGAGCCCGGAATCAAAGCCCGTAGATTCTGTGGATGCATGCTCTGCCCCCTTCCCGGTAAAATAG
>NZ_FR894840.1:0-3042 GCF_000434255.1 Ruminococcus sp. CAG:379
CAGCACGCAGACCATAAAAGACAAGTCCGGAAGCAAATGGTCGATGAAAAGTCAAAACCAACCCCCACCCGCCTTGACAACCCCTATCCCCATGCGCTATAATAATAGTATATGTGGCAGGAGGTGTGTGACATGGAACAGGCGGAATACCAATGGAGCCGAACGGATGCCATGCTCTGGGTGGGAAAAATCGCACTGCTGTTTTTTCTGATCCTGGGGCTGATCTACGTATTCACGGTGCTGACCCCGAAAATCGCTGCGTGGATCGACAAGAAACGGGGCAAGCAGCCGGCGTATACCCAGTATGACGAACACACCAAGGTCAAGGGCGTTTTCGAGGCAGACCTGCCCAAGGACAAAAATCAGAAGGAAAATGAGGAGCAGAAAGACAATGGCGAAGGATAAAAAGCTGGTGGAGTCCATCACAAGCATGGACGAGGATTTTGCACAGTGGTACACGGATATTGTAAAAAAGGCGGAGCTGATTGAATACACCAGCGTCAAGGGCTGTATGGTGATCCGGCCCTACGCATATGCGATCTGGGAGAACATTCAGCATATTCTGGACGGCATGTTCAAGGCAACCGGCCACGAGAACGTGTGCATGCCCATGTTCATTCCGGAAAGCCTGCTGCAAAAGGAGAAGGATCATGTGGAGGGCTTTGCGCCCGAGGTGGCATGGGTCACCATGGGGGGCAGCGAAAAGCTGGAGGATCGGCTTTGTGTGCGGCCTACCTCCGAGACCCTGTTCTGTGAGCATTATGCCAACATCGTACACTCCTACCGGGATCTGCCCAAGCTGTACAACCAGTGGGTCAGCGTGGTACGGTGGGAAAAGACCACCCGTCCCTTCCTCCGCTCCAGAGAGTTCCTGTGGCAGGAGGGGCATACCATTCATGCCACCGCACAGGAGGCCATTGAGGAAACCGAGCGGATGCTGAACGTGTACGCTGATTTCTGTGAGCACTCCCTGGCGATGCCCGTCATCAAGGGCAGAAAGACCGAAAGCGACAAGTTTGCCGGCGCCGTTGCCACCTATGCCATTGAAGCGCTGATGCATGACGGCAAGGCGCTGCAGGCAGGTACCTCCCACTACTTCGGGGACGGCTTTGCCAAGGCATTCGACATTGAATACACCGACAAGGAAAACAAGCGGGTGAACCCCCACCAGACCTCCTGGGGCGTGACCACCCGGCTCATCGGCGCCATCATCATGACCCACGGGGACAACAGCGGTCTGGTGCTGCCGCCGGCAGTGGCACCCATCCAGGCTGTGATCGTACCCATCGCACAGCACAAGGAAGGGGTTCTGGAGAAGGCAAATCAGTTGGCAGAGGCATTGAAGGCGCAGGGCATCCGGGTAAAGCTGGACGATTCCGACAATTCCCCCGGGTGGAAGTTTGCCGAATACGAAATGAAGGGCGTGCCGGTTCGGATCGAGATCGGCCCCAAGGATATTGAACAGGGCCAGTGCATCGTTGCCACCCGGTACAACGGGGAGAAGCAGCCGGTTGCCCTGGATGAAGCCTACGGTACATTGGTACAGACCGTGCAGCAGCTGCTGGACAAGACCATTCCGGAGGGCATGTTTGCAAAGGCGCTGGAGAACCGCACCAACCGCACCTACGACTGCACCAGCCTGGAGGAGATCACCAGAGCCCTGAAGGAGAAGGGCGACGGCTTCATCATGGCAATGTGGTGCGGCGATGAGGCGTGCGAGGACAAGGTGAAGGAAGTCACCGGCGTTGGCTCCCGGTGCATCCCCATGGAGCAGCGGCACATTGCAGACACCTGCGTTTGCTGCGGCAAGCCGGCAAAGCATATGGTTTGCTGGGGCAAGGCGTATTGATTCAGACCAGGAGATACAAGAAAACCCGGAACAAATGTTCCGGGTTTTTTCATGCTCTGTTGCAATCAACCCCAGCCGCAGTCGTCATAGCTGCGCCAGGTTTCGTGATAGCTCCGGTTCCGCAAAGTCTGGTACAGGATCGCTGCCAGAGAGCCGGTCAGGAAGATCAATCCTGCCAGCACAGGCAACAACGACCGCAGCGGCACGGAGGTATCCTTTTTCTCGATGATGACCTTAGCAGGTTCAGACATAGGAACTCCTTTCGGCTTATTCTGCCGGTGTTTCCGCAGCCTGTGCGCCCATTTCCGCCATCAACCGCTGCATTTCTGCGTCCACCTTGGAATCCTGTTCCAGCTTTTCAAATTCATCCTGGCTGCTGGTATCCACGCCGGAAATCTCCCGGTAAGCCTGGGCTTCCGCTTCCTTCCGGGTGATCTTCTCCTCCATCCGGTTGAACTTATCCAGAGAGCTGGATGCGTCAAAACCGCCCATGGACTTGGCGAGGTTCTTCTGGGTCTCCGCCATCTGGGAACGGGCAATCAGCACAGCCTGGCGGCTCTTTGCCTCCTCCAGCTTGGACTTGAGCACCTCAACCTGGGAGCGGATGGCGTCGGTCTGCTCGGAAATGGTCTCGTGCATCTCCTTGTAGTTGGCAGCTTCCTCGTCCGCCTTAACCTTGTAGGACAGTGCCTTCTTGGCAAGCTCCTGGTCTCCGGAAGCCAGGGCAGTCTTTGCCTTTGCCTCCCAGTTTGCGGAGGTGGCAACAGCGTTGTTGTACTGCTTTTCCACCATTTTCTCGCTGGCAACAGCCTTGCCCAGCGCCTGGGTGGATTTATTCAGTTCCTTCTGCATATCCAGAATGATCTGTTTTACCATTTTTTCGGGGTCTTCTGCTCTATCGATCAGATCGTTGATATTTGCCTTGAGCAGATCGCTCAGACGGGTGAAAATACTCATGTTGAAAACCTCCTTCATTTTCCCGCATGCGGGTTACTATTATTATAGCCATCCGCCTGCCAATTGTCAAGTGGTTTTCTTTTTTGTGGGCATGCATTTTTGGTGACCTGTTCCTTTCGTGCGGTTTTTGATGCTCTGCGTGCTACCTTTGTTAGTAACCTTTTTCTTTTCTGCGTTCTTTTATACTCTGCGTGCTGGACATACGCAGTAGAGGTTTACCGATGTCTTGGGGAGAT
>NZ_FR894841.1:0-2482 GCF_000434255.1 Ruminococcus sp. CAG:379
ACTGCTCCGACCACCACTACTACCACGACTGAATCCACTACCGTTACAACCGGTCGTGTGAACTACCAGATCGCAGAAGTAGAGGCACAGCCTGGTGAGAAGGTTCCGGTACCGGTTTACGTAATCAATGACACTGGTACACTGGGTCTGACCGTTCAGTTCACTGCTGACAGCCGACTGAAGTACCAGTCCAACAAGGCCGGAGATGCATACACCGGTATGCCGGTTTGGAACGCAGCATCTTTTACCCTGAACTGGAATTTGGATGCAGCTGAAACCGCAAAGAGCGGTGCTGTTCTGACTACCTTGACCTATAAGGTTCCGGATGATGCGCAGCCCGGTGATAGATTCCCTGTAGAATTCGTAGTTGAAAACTGCAGCACTGTTGACGAAAATGGCAACACACTGACAGTTGGATACTTCAATGGTGCAATCTACATTCCGGATCCGGATGCTACCACAACCTCTACCACTGAGGCGCCGGTAACAACCACAACAACCACAACTACCACTGAAGCAGTTACTACAACTGCTCCTGTTACCACTACTTCCGAGACCATTTCTACCACAATGACAACCGGACGTGTAAACTACCAGATCGCTGAAGTAGAGGCTCAGCCCGGCGAGAAGGTTCCGGTACCGGTTTACGTAGTAAATGACACAGGCACACTGGGTCTGACCGTTCAGTTCACTGCTGACAGCAGACTGAAGTACCAGTCCAATGCAGTGGGCAATGCATACACCGGCATGCCGGTATGGGATGCAGCAAGCTACACGCTGAATTGGAGTCTGGATACAGCTGAAACCGCAAAGAGCGGTGCGGTGCTGACCACCCTGACCTATAAGGTTCCGGATGATGCGCAGCCTGGCGACAGATTCCCTGTAGAGTTCGTAGTGGAAAACTGCAGCACTGTTGACGAAAATGGCAACACACTGACAGTTGGATACTTCAATGGTGCAATCTACATTCCGGATCCGGATGCTACCACAACCTCTACCACTGAGGCGCCGGTAACAACCACAACAACCACAACTACCACTGAAGCAGTTACTACAACTGCTCCTGTTACCACTACTTCCGAGACCATTTCTACCACAATGACAACCGGACGTGTAAACTACCAGATCGCTGAAGTAGAGGCTCAGCCCGGCGAGAAGGTTCCGGTACCGGTTTACGTAGTAAATGACACAGGCACACTGGGTCTGACCGTTCAGTTCACTGCTGACAGCAGACTGAAGTACCAGTCCAATGCAGTGGGCAATGCATACACCGGCATGCCGGTATGGGATGCAGCAAGCTACACGCTGAATTGGAGTCTGGATACAGCTGAAACCGCAAAGAGCGGTGCGGTGCTGACCACCCTGACCTATAAGGTTCCGGATGATGCGCAGCCTGGCGACAGATTCCCTGTAGAGTTCGTAGTGGAAAACTGCAGCACTGTTGACGAAAACGGCAACGCACTGACTGTTGGATACTTCAACGGCGCAATCTACATTCCGGATCCGGATGCTACCACAACCTCTACCACTGAGGCTCCGGTAACAACCACAACCACAACCACCACTACTGCGGCAGAGACCACTGTAACAAGCAGTGAGGTAACCACAGTTTCTACCACAGAAACTACTGTAACAAGCAGTGAGACGAGCGGCTCTGAGACTACCACTGAAACCAGTGTATCCCAGTCCTTCTCCTTCACAGAGCCTACGAGAGTATGCTACTGGTCTCACGACAACAGACCCTTCGATCTGGAAGGTCTGAAGGTAATTCTCCAGGAAACAATCTTCATCATCCATGAGGACGGCACCGTTGTTGAAGCTGAGGAACAGCCTGCAGCAGTGGATATCACTGAGCAGTGCATGACCATCTTCTGCAACGACAAGCAGGTTGCTACTCCTGAGGATACCTACGAGACGCAGATTTACAAGTACATGCTTGAGTTTGCTTACGAAGGTAATCCGGATGTAATCGTTGGCACACATCAGGTACTCATTGGCGTAAAGGGTGATACAAACCTGAGCGGCGATGTAACCGTTGCGGATGCAGTTGAGATCCTGATGTATCGTGCAGACATGATGGCAAATCCGAACAATCCGACTTATGTATTTAACGAGGATCCGGATCTCCACAAGCTTGGCTACTTCTTGGGCAACGTTGATTGCATCAAGGAGGGCGATGACCTCAATGTAGCGGATGCGGTTAATATCCTGATGTTCCGTGCTGAAGTTCTTGCAAACGGCTCGGCAACATGGGAGCAGATTGTCGGCTATGATCTGATTGATCCTTCCGATGAATCCACATTCAGAACCATTGAAAAGCTCTGATCTCAAAGCGAAGTGCTGTTGATGCAGCATGCAGAAAACAAGGCGGACCGGAAACGGTTCGCCTTGTTTCATTTTATGCAGGATCCTTTGCCAAGGTCTATTCTGCCGGAGCAGCTTCGTGATGTTATGCTAAAAAAGTCCGTGAACGAATTCGCTC
>NZ_FR894842.1:0-7842 GCF_000434255.1 Ruminococcus sp. CAG:379
CCGGAGCAGCGCCTCCCCCATTACCGTAATTTTCTCCATACAGCAATCCCCCTTTGCGATCACACTGCTTAGTATGCCGCAAAGGGGGATTCTCATGCAAGGGTCTTGGGGGCGGGATTCCGGTACACCCGGAACTGGAATTCACCGTTGGTATCCGGCACCGGCTCCTCCGACTCTAGCATCCAGCCCAGCGCCGGTAAAGGCGCAGGAAAGGTGCAGTCCGCCGGGTAGATCCGCTCCGTATAGGTCATATGGGCGCAGGTGCAGAAGGGCAGCAAAAGTCGGTAGATCTCTGCCCCTCCGATGACCCATACAGGCCGGTTCTCCATGCTTCTGAGCATGCCGGGCAGCAAGGACAGCTCCCGGCAGAGGACAATATCCGGACGGGGCTGCATGCACCGACTGAGCACCAGATTCACCCGTCCCTCCAGTGGATGGAGCAGGGTTTCAAAGGTTTTCCGCCCCATGACAACCACGCCTCCGTAGGTCAGCCGTCGGAAGTGATGCAGATCCTGCGGCAGATGATAGGCGGTACGGCTGCCAAACCCGATGTGCCATGCACCGTCCACTGCGGCAATCAGGTTCATACCGGCTCCGGATTGTCCGCCAGCAGCTGTGCCACCGTCCGGTGCAGGACGGGATGCATCCAGTAGGGTGCCAGTTCACTGAGGGGCTTGAGTACGAAAAAACGGTTTGCCGCCTCCGGATGAGGCACCTGCAGCCGGGCATCGGAAATGATCCGGTCATCATAGAAGATCAAATCCAGATCCAGCGTGCGGGGACCCCAGTGGACCACCCGTTCCCGATGCCGGGACTGCTCGATGCGCTGCAAGTTGTCCAGCAATTCGTGGGGGGTATACAGGGTGTCCAGCACCATTGCCCCGTTGAGGAAATCCGGCTGCTCCGTGTATCCCACGGGTCTGGTGACCAGATAATCAGACATCCGGCAGTTGCGGCACATGGAATCCGACTGCAACGCCCGGACTGCCGCATCCAGATGGGCACGGCTGTCCCCCAGATTGGAACCCATAGACAGGGCGGCACGATGCCAGCTGCGGCTGATCTGTACGCTGACGGATTCCACCGGCAGATGCACCGGCGCCCAAGGCTTTGCAAGCTCCAGATCCACCCGGCGCACAAGGGGATATTCCCGGAGGATCCCCTGTGCCAGGTGCTCCGCCGCCGCCTCGATCAGCTGAAAGGTCTGCTGCATCTGCTGACAGATAAAGCTGCACACCTGCGCATAGTTCACCGTCCGGGTCAGATCATCCTGCATGCCGGCGGCACGGGTGTCCAGATGCAGCTCCGCCGAGATCAGAAACTTCTGTCCCAGCACACGCTCCTCCGGCAGGACGCCATGATTGGCAAACACCGTAAGATTTTGAATCCGGATTTTATCCATCCTGCCGTTCCTTTCCCAGAATGGCTTCGGTCATATCCACTGCCCGGCGATTTGCCAGCACGTCATGCACCCGGACAAACTGGCAGCCGGTCATAACCGCCACCACTGTTGTAGCAAGGGTTCCCTCCAGCCGCTGATCCACCGGAACATCCAGCGTCAGTCCGATCACGGATTTCCGGGAGGTGCCCAACAGCACCGGATACCCCAGCGCAGCGATCTCGCTGCCCCGCCGGATGATCTCCAGATTCTGCTCCCGGCTTTTGGCAAAGCCCACGCCTCCGTCCAGCAGGATCCGGTCGTCCGGGATTCCTGCGGCTTTTGCAAGGGCGATGCTCCGGCGCAGATCCGACAGTACATCCTCAAAGAAGCTGTCGTACACCGGCTCCTTCCGGTTATGCATCAGACAGCAGGCAGCCCCGGCCTGTGCCACAACCTCTGCCATGCCCGGCTCTGCCTGAAAGCCCCAGATGTCGTTAATCATATCCGCACCTGCCTGCAATGCGGCAGCAGCCACCGCCGGCTTGTAGGGGTCCGCCGACACGGGAATATCCAGCCGTGCCCGGATGGCTTCGATCACCGGCGTGATCCGGCTGATCTCCTCCTCATCGGAAATCCGGGTGTAGCCGGGACGGGTGGATTCTCCCCCCACGTCCAGAATATCCGCACCCTCCCGGAGCATCTGCTCTGCATGGTACAGGGCAGCGTCCAGCCCGGTATACCGTCCCCCATCGGAGAAGGAATCCGGCGTGACGTTCAGAATGCCCATTATATATGTATGATTCCCGTAAACACGGTTTCCGATTCTGGTTTTCATAGCCGCTCCTAGTACTTGATTTTCCGGTTTTTCTGGGAGGACTTCCAGTTGCATTCTGCTTCAGCCTCACACCGGAAACAGGGACGGGAACGCTTGTCCGCCTCGAACAAAAGATCTCCCAGTTCTGAGGTGGCTCTCCCCTTCCGATGCTCCAGGATCGCCTGACCGATCTGGCTGATCCAGGTCTCCGGGCAATCGCACTCCCGCAGAATCCGCTTTGCCAGCCGGGCGCCCGCCTTTTCGTGGGGGGTTTCCTGCTCCAGCTCCACATATCTGCCGCAGTCGTGCAGCAATCCGGCAGCATACACCAGGTCACGCTCCAGACCGCAGCCCCGCTCCAGGTTTATAATGTAAGCGATCCGGGCAACGTCCATCAGATGCTCCCAGCCATGCTTACAGAATTGCCGGTTTTCTTCATATTTGCTGTTCTTTTCCACGCATTGCAGGAACAGCTCATTTGCTGCAATGCGGTTGGTAACGGTCATCGTACCAGGCTGAAAAATTCCCGTTTCAGCTCCGGGTCCTTTGCGAATGCGCCGCGACTGCAATACGTCAGCGTTCTTGTGCCGGGCTTTTTGATGCCCCGCATGGTCATACATGTGTGTTCTGCGTCCACTGCTACCATTGCTCCTTTCGGGTGAAGCTCCGCCATCAGTGCGTCTGCGATCTGGGCAGTCATCTGCTCCTGGATCTGCAAACGCCGTGCGAATACTTCTACTGTCCTTGCCAATTTACTGATTCCCACTACCCTGCCGTCCGGAATATAGGCGATGTGTACCTTTCCGAAAAACGGCAGAAGGTGATGCTCACAGGTGGAATAAAACGTGATATCCTTTTCCAGAACCATTTCGCTGTCCGGGCTGGCAAAGGTGGTGGAAAGATGGGTGGATGCACTGTCTGCATATCCGGCAAACAGCTCTGCATACATTCTTGCCACCCGGTCAGGCGTATCCCGAAGCCCTTCCCGCTCCGGATCCTCACCGATGCCCTCCAGCAGTAGGCGCACCCCCTGCCTGATCTTTTCTGCGTCCATAAAAAGACTCCTCACTTCACTTTGTTGATCTCCGCCGCAGCCTCTGCCAGAAAAGACAGGGATCCGCACACTGCAATCACTGCATCCGAATGCCGGGCGGCTTCCCGGATTCCCTGAACGGGATCCGGCTCCACCCGGACTCTGGAAAAGTATGCTTCCGCCGCTGCTCCAAGCTGTCGGGCATCCAGTCCCCTTGCACCCGGTGCCGTTACCGCATACAGCCCGGAAGCGGTGCGACTGAGCCGCTGCAGCATCCGGTCATATGCCTTGTCCCGGAATACGCCCATCACAGCCAGAATCTCCCTGCCCGGAAACATTTGTTCCAGCCCGGTGCAGAAGGCATCCATGCCATGTGGGTTATGCGCCCCGTCCAGCACGAATACCGGCGCTTCTCCCAGCAGCTGAAATCTGCCCGGATGCCGTGCTGCTGCAAAGCCTCTGCGAATGTCCCCGTCGGAAATGGGCAGCCCCGCCTTTGCAAGCTGTCTGCATGCTTCCAGCGCCACCGCAGCGTTGCCGCACTGATACGCTCCATGCAGTCCCAGCAGATAGGGCTCCCCTTCTTCAGGCTTCAGCAGCATGCCCTTTGGAGTATCCTCCAGCATGGTCAATGCCCCCTCCGGCACGGGAATGCAGCGGCTGCCCGCAGCGGCGCATGCATCCTCCAGCACAGACAGCACAGCCGGAGTCTGGGGAGCGGTCACCAAGGGACAGCCGGGTGTGACGATGCCTGCCTTGTGCCGGGCAATCTCCTCCGGCGTATCCCCAAGAAACCGGGTATGATCCACTGCGATGGGGGTAATCACCGCCAGAAGCCGGTTTTCCGCCACATTCACGGCATCCAGGTCTCCGCCCATGCCGCATTCCAGCACTGCCAGACCACAGCCCTGCTGTGCAAACAGGGCAAAAGCAGCAGCCGTTTCCAGTTCAAAGCCGGTAGGGTAGATCCCATCCCGGGCAAGGGCTTCCGCACCCTGCCGCACCAGCGTGCATGCCTGTGCAAACTGCTCCGCCGTACAACAGGAGGTGCCCAGCTTATACTGTTCCAGCAATTGAAACACCGCCGGAGAGGTATACGTCCCGGCGGAACAGCCAGCTGCCTCCAGCACAGCGGACAGCATGGCGCACACGGAGCCTTTTCCGTTGGTACCTGCCACCACAATGGATTGCAGTCCCTTCTGGGGATTCCCCATCCGGGCAAGCAGCACCTGCATGGTGTCCAGTCCTGGTCGGATGCCCCGATCCCGCTGTCCGTGAAGCCATTGCATTGATTCCAGAAAATCCATAGTCCTTAATCACGATTCTTTCCCTGCGCCCATGCGCAGACTGCTCATTGTATTTTATCACAAAACAGGCAGAATGTCAAATGCACTCTGCCTGTTTTCAGCGAATCGCCGGATATTATTTTCTGCCGCAGCCCTTGTCGAATGCCGGGTTGCAGGCGTAGAAGTTCTTTGCGTTCAGCTTATCCTGGGTGATGCGCAGCGCTTCCCCGAATCGCTGGAAATGCACAAGCTCCCGCTGGCGCAGGAAGCGAATGGCATCCCGCACATCGTAGTCATCCGCCAGCCGCAGGATGTTGTCATAGGTGGTGCGTGCCTTCTGCTCTGCTGCCAGATCCTCTGTCAGATCCGTGATCACATCTCCGGTAGACTGAAAGAAGCTGGCTGTGAAGGGCTGCCCGGAAGCAGCAATGGGGTAAATGCCCGTGGTGTGATCCACAAAATAGGTGTCAAAGCCGGAACGCTTGATCTCCTCCGGTGTCAGATTCCGTGTCAGTTGGTATACAATTGTGGAAATCATTTCTACATGACCCAGTTCTTCGGTGCCTACATCCGTCAAAATGCCGCTGACCTCTCCATAGGGCATAGCATAACGCTGGCTCAGATACCGCAGGGCCGCACCCAGCTCGCCGTCCGGTCCGCCAAGCTGAGTAATGATAGCTTTCGCCAGCTTTGGATTGGGCTGCTTGATGTTGACCGGATACTGCAGCTTCTTTTCATAAGCGAACATCAGCACTGCCCCCCTTCCCAGGGCCAGGGATTTTCAACCCAGCTCCATGGCTCCGAACCGGCTGCCTGCTCTGCACGAAGCGGCCCGAACCGGCGTACATACTCCTCCTCCAGCTCCCGGCGGTGGCGGAGATGCTTCTCATACTGTTCCATAGCCCGACGGCACGCCGGATGCGTATCCAGATACAGCTGCAGGTCATACAGCGTGAAATCACACTGCTGTACCTGCCGCAACAGTTTAACCCTTTCGTCCATTGTCTGCCTCCCCTCCTGCTGCAAGGAACGGATAATACAGGCTGGGGAAAATGGTTCCCCGGCAAAATCCTTCTTCCATATCGTAGGGCTCTTCCCATGTCTGCATCGGCACATATGCCATGGCAAGGGGTGTTTCCTCCGGAAACCGCCCCCCCATGGGCATCTGGCTGCGCCCGTACAGCCCTCTGCGTTCATACTCCTGCATCGCTGTACACTCCTTTCTGTGCATCCATGCACATTACAATATATGCACAGCGGCAAAATCCGACACAGAATAACCCCCTGCCCTTTCCGGAAAATACGGGAAAGGCAGGGGGGTATATTCAACGATATCCGTAAATCAGATAATCTGAGCCGTACTGTTCAAAGGGAATGGCGTATTTTTGCAGCAGGCTTTCCAGCTGTTCGGAAGCATCCTGCACCTGCGGTGGGATCAACCGACCCCGACGCTCCAGATATCTGGGATGGATCCGGATCCATTCAATGGCGATTCCATCGAACTGATCGGCACCAAATTCAAAGGGATCCTCCCAGTCGCCCGGATCATAGTCATCCTGCATTGGCTTCGGCTGCTGCTCCTCGAAAAGGGTCTTCATCGTAAAGGACGGTGGAAAGGGCATTTCAAACCGCATCGCATTGCGGAGTTCGTTCCACTTGGTGTTATTCATGCAGCTGCAAAGCTGCCTTTGCTGTACGATCCGGAATGCCTGGCGTTTCCACGACTCGTCCATGTTTATTCCTTTGCAGGCTCTACGGTTACGTCCTCCTTGGGGACATCTACCACATCCTCTGCCGGGGTCATGCGTGCGCCGCATGCCGGACAGAATACTGCGTCTGCAACGGTTTCCACACCACATGCGGGACAGTGACTCTTGTCAGGTGTCTCAGCAACAGATTCTTCTGCCGGTTCCTCCTGCTTGACCTTTGCGCCGCAATAGGAGCAGAACACCGCACTGGACTTAACCCGCTTGCCGCATGCAGGACAAGTCGCACTGTTTTCCAGCTGGTTCAGCTCTGCCTGCTTCTGCTCAATCTCCTTCCGGGTCTCTGCAACCTTTGCGAACAGCTCCGCATATGCCTCATCTGCTTCTCCCTTGCTTCTGGTGTAGAACAGCTCTCCGATCTCCCGGAACACACCGGCGGTCTTATCCTCCAGCCCGGAAATCTCGTGCTTCAGCTTTGCAGTTTCTGCCATCTTCTTTGCACTGTTGGATGCACCCTTCACTGCCTTGCCGGTTGCAGCAGCCGCATTGGCTGCACTCTCCTTTACCTTATCGAAAAAATTACTCATATCTGCCATAGTCAGTTCCTCCTTGTCCGGGATGCTCTGGGCATCCTGCTCCTATCTGTAGTTTACCACGAATCTGCCGGATTGTCAATCTGGAATTTGCCGCTCTGGCATGTGCACTATGTACAAATACAAACATAAATAGTCGAAAAAATGTACATTTCCGCCATTGCATTTTTGCTTGGAATATGATAGTCTATAAGCAAGCGGTAAGGAAGTGTGCATGCCGCGATCCCGCAATTGGAATATGCGTTCCTTTTGCGTTTTTGTTCCCTTTTGTGTGTTAAAATATTCACAAACTTGCGGGATATACTAGCCATAAGCGGAAACGGGCACCCGTTTCCAGTACCCCCTTCTCAGAAAAAGGAGTGTGCAGTATGAACGAAAACCGTATTGTTGACAGCGTGGAGGCTCTGGAGGCAAAGCTCCGGGAAATCCGCAAGGCACAGGCCCAGTTTTCCACCTACTCCCAGCAACAGGTGGACGCCATCTTCCGGGCAGCCGCCCTTGCCGCATGCAAGCAGCGGATCCCCCTGGCAAAACAGGCTGTAGAGGAAACCGGCATGGGTGTTGTAGAGGACAAGGTCATCAAGAACCACTATGCGGCGGAGTACATCTACAACGCATATAAAAACGCCAAAACCTGCGGCGTGGTGGAGGAGAATGCGGCTTACGGCATCAAAAAGATTGCCGAGCCAATCGGAGTGATCGCTGCGGTGATCCCCACCACCAACCCCACATCCACCGCTATTTTTAAGACCCTGCTTGCATTGAAAACCCGGAACGGCATCATCATCAGTCCCCACCCCCGTGCCAAGCATTCTACCATTGCAGCGGCAAAGGTGGTACTGGAGGCGGCTGTTGCTGCCGGAGCGCCGGAGGGCATCATTGGCTGGATCGATGTGCCCAGTCTGGATCTGACCAACATGGTCATGAAGGAGGCGGACATCATCCTTGCAACCGGCGGCCCAGGTATGGTACACGCTGCATACTCCAGCGGCAAGCCTGCCATTGGAGTGGGTGCCGGCAATACCCCCG
>NZ_FR894842.1:7870-10938 GCF_000434255.1 Ruminococcus sp. CAG:379
TACGGCGGATATCCTGCTGGCGGTCAACTCCGTGATCCATTCCAAAACCTTTGACAACGGTATGATCTGTGCATCGGAGCAGTCGGTGATCGTACTGGAATCCATCTATGACGCCGTGAAGCAGGAATTCCAAAAGCGGGGCTGCTACTTCCTGAGCCCGGAGGAAACCGAACAGGTACGCAAGACCATCCTCATCAACGGAGCGCTGAATGCCAAGATCGTGGGACAGTCTGCATACCGGATTGCCGAGCTGGCAGGTGTTGCTGTGCCGGAGCATACCAAGATCCTCATTGGCGAGGTGGAAAGCGTGGACATCAGCGAGGAATTCGCCCACGAAAAGCTGTCCCCTGTGCTTGCCATGTACAAGGCGGCGGACTTCCAGGATGCTTTGGACAAGGCGGAGCATCTGATCGCCGACGGAGGCTATGGGCATACCTCCTCTTTGTATGTGGACACGGTCACCGGTCAGGACAAGATCGCCAGGTTCAGCGCATGCATGAAGACCTGCCGGATCCTCATCAACACTCCCTCCTCCCACGGGGGCATCGGGGATCTGTACAACTTCAAGCTGGCTCCCTCCCTGACCCTGGGATGCGGCTCCTGGGGCGGCAACTCCGTATCCGAAAACGTGGGCATCAAGCACCTGCTGAACATCAAAACCGTGGCAGAAAGGAGAGAGAACATGCTTTGGTTCCGTGCACCCCAGAAGATCTATATCAAAAAGGGCTGCCTGCCGGTGGCGCTGGAGGAACTGGGCGCAGTCATGCACAAGCAAAAAGCGTTCATCGTTACCGACTCCTTCCTGTATCAAAACGGCTACACCAAGTCCATTACCGATAAGCTGGACGAACTGGGCATCCGCCACGCCACCTTCTTTGACGTGGCGCCGGATCCCACCCTTGCATGCGCAAAGGAGGGCACCAAAGCCATGACCGCCTTTGCGCCGGACTGCATCATTGCAGTGGGAGGCGGCTCCGCCATGGATGCGGCAAAGATCATGTGGGTGCTGTACGAGCATCCGGACGCCGATTTTCTGGATATGGCAATGCGGTTCTCCGACATCCGCAAGCGGATCTACACCTTCCCCCACATGGGAGAAAAGGCATCCTTTATTGCCATCCCCACCTCCGCCGGTACCGGCTCTGAGGTGACACCCTTTGCGGTGATTACTGACGAAGCCACCGGCACCAAGTATCCCCTGGCGGATTATGAGCTGATGCCCAACATGGCCATTGTGGATGCGGATCTGATGATGCATGCGCCCAAGGGTCTTACCTCCGCCTCCGGCATTGACGCTATGTCCCATGCACTGGAAGCATATGCTTCCGTCATGGCAACGGATTACACGGACGGCCTGGCGCTGAAGGCGATCCAGACCATCTTTGACTACCTGCCCCGTGCCTATGAAAAGGGCGCAGAGGATCCGGCAGCCCGTGAGAAAATGGCAAACGCCGCAACCATGGCAGGCATGGCATTTGCCAATGCCTTTCTGGGGGTATGCCACAGCATGGCACATAAGCTGGGCGCCTTCCACCACCTGCCTCACGGCATTGCCAATGCGCTGATGCTGGATGAGGTGCTCCGGTTCAATGCGGCAGAGGTTCCCACCAAAATGGGCACCTTCCCCCAGTACGACCATCCCCACACCCTGGCACGGTATACGGAAATTGCAGACTTCCTGCACATTCCCGGCAAGGATGACACAGAAAAGCTGGAGGGACTCATTGCAAAGCTGGATCAGCTGAAGGAACAGGTCGGTATCAGGAAAACCATCCGGGATTACGGCATCGATGAAGCAGCGTTCCTGGAAAGCCTGGATGCCATGACCGAACAGGCTTTTGATGACCAGTGCACCGGTGCAAATCCCCGGTACCCGCTGATGTCCGAGATCAAGCAGATGTATCTGAACGCATATTACGGAAAATAAGGGAGGGCAGGACGTATGAATCTAAACAATGTGGTTGCAGTGCGCAATATCAAAACCGTATACCGGGACGGGGACAAAGCCATTAAGGTATTCAACGAGGATTACTCCAAGGCGGATGTGCTGAACGAAGCGCTGAACCAGGCAAGGGTGGAGGAAACCGGTCTGGACATTCCCCGGATCCTGGAAGTCACAAAGCTGGACGGCAAGTGGGCGATCATTTCGGATTTCATTGAGGGAAAGACCATGAGCCAGATCATGCAGGAGGAGCCGGAACGGATGAACGAGCTGCTGGAGCAGTTCGTAGGCATCCAGCTCCACATTCACGAACAACGTGCGCCCCTGCTGACCAAGCTGAAGGATAAAATGAACCGGAAGATCTCGGAAACCTCCCTGGATGCCACCACCCGGTATGAGCTGCACACACGGCTGGAGGGCATGCCCAAGCACAACAAGGTGTGTCACGGGGATTTTAACCCCAGCAATATCATCATCACTCCGGCGGGCAAGTCCTATGTGATCGACTGGGCGCATGCCACGCAGGGCAACGCCAGTGCGGACGCTGCCAGAACCTATCTGCTGTTCATGCTCAAGGGACAGGAGCAGCTTGCGGAGCAGTACCTGCGGTTGTACTGCCTGCGCAGCAATACTGCCAAGCAGTATGTGCAGAAATGGCTCCCCATCGTTGCCGCTTCCCAGTCCGTGAAGGGCAAACCGGAGGAACGGGACTTTCTGCTGAAATGGGCGGACGTGGTGGAATACGAGTAAAGCAGCCCGACGATAAAAAAGCAGTCCGGATGGACTGCTTTTTTGCGTATTTACTGAATCACGCCGATGCCCCAGATGGTGAAATCGGAGGAAGCGTTCTGCATGCTGATGGACACATTCAATGTTCCTGTGGTATCCTGGATGTATGCCAGATCCGCATCCGGACCGCCCCAGGTATACTGCTTATTGCCGCTGATGGTGGACTGCTTGCCGTTGACGTTGATCTGAACAGTGCCCATGCCGCTGGAATTTGCCTTGTACACCAGGAAAATGCCCTTGCCCTGGGTTGAAAAGGTCATGGGGGTATTGGCACTGTTCTTTGCAAAGGTAAGCCCATAAGGCAGCGTACCGTAGCCATTCCCCTTCTGGAAGGAGC
>NZ_FR894843.1:0-1406 GCF_000434255.1 Ruminococcus sp. CAG:379
GGGGCTTCGTAAAAGATCAGCGTCCGCTGCTCTCCGGTCAGCTCCGCCAGCCGGGCGGTACGCTGCTTTTTCGCCGCCGGCAAAAAGCCCTCAAAGGCGAACCGCCCCGTTGGCAGCCCGGAAATCGCCAGGGCGGACACCGCCGCACTGGGCCCCGGCACCACCTGCACCTGCACCCCTGCCTCCCAGCAGAGCCGCACCAGCTCCTCCCCGGGATCGCTGATGCAGGGCATGCCTGCGTCCGTCACCACGGCGGCGGACTCCCCTGCCCGGAGCCGTTCCACGATGCCCTCGGCGCAGCGGATGCCGCTGTGGTCATGGTAGCTGACCAGGGGCTTGTGAATGTCAAAATGGGTCAGCAGCCCCCGGGTCACCCGGGTGTCCTCTGCGGCGATGAAATCCACCGTCCGCAGGGTGTCCAACTGCCGCATGGTCACATCCCCCAGGTTGCCGATGGGGGTGCCCACGATATAGAGCATGCCGCTCATGCTTCCTCCTCCGTTCCCAATCGGTAAAATGCCTCCAGCTCCGGGGTCACGCCGTCCCCCTGCCGCACTGCCAGGGTTGGCTCCACCTGTAAAAAGGGCTTCGCCCCCTTCTTCCCCTCCACCAGAAACAGCCAGGGAGCCGTGTCCGGATGCTTTGCCACGAACCGGAGCCGTTTTGGCTCGATCCCGGCACTGCGCATGGCGCACAGCACATCGCACAGCCGTTCCGGCCGGTTGCACAGGCAGAACCTGCCTCCGAACCGGAGCAATCGGGCAGCACTGCCGCATACGTCGGAGATATCGCACAGCAGCTCGTGCCGGGCGATCCGGGCAGCGTCCCCGGCGCTTTCCATGCCTGCACCCTGGGCCTTGTAGGGGGGATTGCAGGTCACCAGGGTGCATTGCTCCAGGGGAGCGTCCGCCCACAGGGTACGCAGATCCCCCAGCACCGGGGTCAGATTGGTAAGCCGGTTCTCCGCCACGGTCTGCTCCAGCAGCCGGATCGCCTCCGGCTGAATGTCCAGCCCGTAGATCTGCCTGGGGGGCATGTGCCGTTCCATGACCAGGGGGATGATGCCGCAGCCCGTGCCCAGGTCGCATGCCACGTCCCGTGCCTGATACCGGGAAAAGGCGGCAAGGAGAAAGGCGTCCGTGCCGAACCGGTGGGCATCACTGACGCAGATGTGCAGCCTGCCCAGGGGCTCCCGTTTGACTTCCATATGCCGCCTCCTTCCAGTGATTGCCGCCGGGTCAGAAACATACCGGACAGCTTGGTTTGACTTTGCTGCCTCTATTGTACTCCCCTTCCGGGAAAATGTCAAGGCAGCACTGCACGGAGTTGGTGCGGCACTGCCTTCCGGGGTCTTTTCCATTTGATGTTTCTGACCTTGCTCCATTTGTTTAACCGGATGGGTCACG
>NZ_FR894844.1:0-5670 GCF_000434255.1 Ruminococcus sp. CAG:379
CTGAAGGCGGAGCTTTTCCACCAGTGCTTCCTGCAAAAAAGCAGAGACATTGCATAAAAAAATCGCCCTTTCGGACGATTAACCCAATTTTTGCATACAGAAAACCCATTATAGAAATAGAGGAGCATTAAGATCTTCTTAATGCTCCTCTATCCATTGGTTGGGGTGGAAGGATTTGAACCCTCGAAATGACGGAGTCAGAGTCCGTTGCCTTACCCCTTGGCGACACCCCAATCTTGAGTACCTGTATATTATATCACGCTTTTCTTGATTTGTAAAGCCTTTTTTTAAATAAATCCGAATTTTTTTGATTCGCACAAAAAAACACTTGATTTTGACCGCATAATTAGGTATAATGATAGTAGTCTACTATGAAAAGTGTGTCCATACGCTGTATGCATGTTCACTGGCACATTCAAATATCCTCTCCAGATCACAAACGGAAGGCTGTTCACATGAAACGAATCTACTTTATCTACAATCTGAAATCCGGAAAAGGCACCATCCGCAGTAAGCTGGGAGATGTCATTGATCTATGCACCAAGGCCGGATATGAGGTCACCGCCCGTTCCACCCAGTCCCGGATGGATGCCTGCACTGTTGCAGAATATGCCTGTTTACAAAATTATGATATGATCGCCTGCTCCGGCGGAGACGGCACCTTGAATGAGGTGGTGCATGGTGTCATGAACAGCGGTATGTCCGTGCCGATCGGATACATTCCCAGTGGCTCCACCAACGACTTCTCCCGGGGGCTAGGTATTCCCAGAGGCATCGTGAATGCCGCCGGCTGGATGCTCCAGGGTGGAAGATATGTCTGTGACGTGGGGCAATTCAATGACAAGTACTTTATGTATGTTGCCGCATTCGGTGCACTGGTTTCTGTAACCTATGAAACGCCCCAGCAAACCAAAAATGTGCTTGGGCATGCGGCTTATATTCTGAACGGCATTACCCGGCTCAACACCATTCGCTCCTATCATATGCGGGTGGAATATGACGGCGAGTGTATTGAGGATAATTTCATTTTTGGCATGGTCACCAATTCCGCTTCAGTGGCCGGCATGATCTCTCTGGAGAATTTTTTGCTGGATGACGGTGTATACGAGGTGACTCTGGTAAAAACGCCACGCAACCCTCTGGATCTGCATAAGATCGTCAACTCCCTGCTGAATATCAAAGAGGATCTGGACACCCGACAGATTAAATGTTTCCGTGCATCCCGGATCAGCTTTACCAGTGCAGAGCCTGTCCCCTGGACCGTTGATGGAGAATGCGGCGGCGATGTGACCCAGGCGGAAGTGATCAATCTCAAGCGCGCTGTCACCTTTGCAGTGGGGCAGCAATCTAACCCGGAAGGAACATGACCCTATGAGTTTTACCATTAAAAACGGCACGATCGTGCATTATGAGGAAAGCGGCACGCTGGAAAAGCTGAAGCTGAAAAAGACTGCTGAGGCGGTTGCGACCCCTGCCAAAGCCACCCGCATCGGGGATGAAGCGTTTCTTTCCGCCGGTCTTGTGCGCATCAATGTGTCATCCGGCGTAACGGATATCGGCGACAAGGCGTTTTCCCTATGCAAGCATCTGCAGACCGTTTTTCTGCCCAATACGGTGCAGCACATTGGCAAAAGTGCCTTTGACGGTTGCACGGAGCTTCAGACACTTACGATTCCGGACAGCGTCACCAGCGTAAACGCCTGGGCATTTCACGGCTGCACCGGACTGATGGAGCTGACTCTGCCGACAAACCTCACCCGGATCGAGCGTGGCATCTGCAGCGGCTGCAAGTCCTTGACAGAGCTGGTGATCCCACCAGGGGTCACATCCATTGGCATGCGTGCCTTTGAAGGATGCAGCTCTCTCAAGCACATAACACTGCCTGCAACTGTACGGAGCATTGAACCGGAAGCATTTGCAGACTGCACAGAGCTGGTACATATTTACATGCAGAACGGTGTACAGGAAATCGGCGAGGATGCCTTCCGGGGCTGCATGCACCTGCGTGAAATCTTCATCCCCCCCAGCGTTACCGCCCTGCATCCCTATGCCTTTGGGGATCACCCGGAACGGCTCCACCTGATCGCCGCCCAAAGCAACAGTGTGGCGTTCCAGTTTGCCCAGATGCATAGGATTGTTACATACACGGAACGGGAAACCGCCCAGCTGCGAACTGTGCAGGATCCTGCCTTTGAGATCGAGTATGGCATTGTCCGCCGATATATCCCCCAGCCGGGCATCCGGAACGTCATTGTACCGCCGGGCGTGATCGCCATCGGGGATCGTGCCTTTGAAAAATGCCGGGACATTGACACGGTGCTTCTGCCGGAGGGTGTCCAGGTCATCGGCAGCTTTGCATTCAGCGGCTGCAAATCTCTGAAGCTTATAACCATGCCCCAGTCTCTGAACCGGATCCGGAATCATGCATTCCGGGAGTGCACTGCATTGCAGACCATTCAGATCCCTCCGCTTGTCGAAAAAATATCAAAGAACACCTTTCATAGCTGCACTTCCCTGCGCAGTGTGCAAATCCCCCCCACCGTACGGATCATCGAGGAAAGCGCCTTTCAGTACTGTATGTCCCTGCTGCAGGCGGTGCTATCCCCTGCTTTGAAAACCATCAGCAAATCCGCCTTTGAATCCTGTTCCAGTTTGCAGAGCGTCATCATTCCGGAAGGTGTGGAGCAGATCGATACCCACGCATTTTACTGCTGCAGTTGTCTGCGGCAGATCACCATTCCCACAACTATGCGTACCATTGACCCCAATGCCTTTGCAGAGACTCCCTTTGCAGACCGGGGCACCGGACATTATAAAATCGGCGGGTTTCTCATCCGGGGGGATGTATCCCAGCCTATTCCGGCGGACACCTACCGGATTGGGCCGAAAGCATTTGCCCACAGCAATTTGCAGTGCGCCATGCTGCCCCAGGGGCTTCATAGCATCGGGGAAAGCGCCTTTACCCACTGCACATACCTGACCCAGGTGTCCATTCCGGACAGCGTGGAGGACATTGAGGACAACGCTTTTTCCTATACCCCGTGGCTATCCGCCCAGACAGAACCCTTCACCATCGTTGGGAAGGGGCTGCTGCTCCGCTGCAATTTCCAGGAGGAAAATCTGGTGATCCCGGAACATGTACGCAAAATCTGCGCTTATGCCTGTGAACAGCTCCCCATCCGGACGCTGATGCTGCCTGCGTCAGTAGAGGTGATCGGCAGCGGTGCATTCCAATCCTGCCCCAAACTGAAAACCATCACCCTGTCTGCCTCCATCCGGCATATGGGAGGTTATATATTTCACGACTGCCGCACCCTGTTCCGGGTCAATCTGTCTGAGGGTGTGCCCTACATTGCTCAATCCATGTTCAGCCAGTGCTACGCCCTGGAACAGCTGGCATTGCCAATATCCATTCAGGAGATCCGGCAGGATGCCTTTTTTGCCTCCGGAATCCGGCAGCTGGTGCTCCCCTATGGCGTTCAGCGGATCGAAAGCGGTGCATTTTTACGATGCAAGCAGTTAGAATCGTTGGTGATCCCATTCTCCGTCCGGGAAATCGCAGAAAACGCCTTTGAGGAGGCAAACAAGTTTCATCTGCATGCACCCATCGGCAGCTATGCACAACGGTTCTCAAAAAAGAATGCCGCTAACTTCCAGTTCATCCCTCTGGACGAAACCCAATCCTGACAAAAGCAATCCCCCGGAGCGCATAAAAAAATGCCTCCGGGGGATACTTGTTTCGTGCAATACCGCTAAGAGATTACGCAGTAGAAGTAGGGCAGATTTTTCGTCAGATTGCACAGAAATGATGCAGGAGAACTGGCGTATGCTGGGAGTTTCTGTGTGATATGACGGAAAATTCGTCAGCAAATGCAGTGCAAAGCCACCTAGCAAACTTTATGCGGTGTTGTCTTAGGAAAGGAGCGAATGCAATGGGCAATAATATGGATCTGAACTATGAAATGTTCTGCTACCAATGCGAGCAAACCGCCGGAGGAAAGGGCTGCACCAAGCTGGGGGTGTGCGGCAAAACCCCGGAGGTGGCAGGTCTGCAGGATCTGCTGATCTACCAGCTGAAGGGAATCAGCTGCTGCCAGAAGGTTCTGATGGATCGGGGAGAAAAGCCGGCGGAGGACATCGTAAGATTTGTGGAGGGCGTGCTGTTCACGACTCTGACCAATGTGAATTTTGATGCGGCTGTGCATGTGGAGCTTCTGCTTCAGTCCCAGCAAATCAAGGAACAGCTGCGGCAAGCAGTGGGTGAAGCACCGGAAGTTGCACAGGTCAGCTACAACCTGCCGGAAACCCAGGCGAAAATGCTGCAAGATGCCCCCATGGCAGGAATCATGTATGACCGGGACTTGGATCCGGACATTCGCTCCCTGCGGCAAACCATCCTGTACGGTCTGAAAGGCATCAGCGCCTACGGACACCAGGCGCGGGAGCTTGGTTTCCACAGTGAGCAGGTGGATGCATTCTACTTCCTGTCTTTGGAAGCGATCACGGACGATACGCTGTCAGTGGAGGAATTGATCCGCTGGACCATGCGTACCGGGGAAATTGCCCTGGAGGTCATGAAGGTGCTGGATGATGCCAACACCCAAACCTATGAGAATCCCAGCCCCCGGATGGTGAATACCCAGCTGAAAAAGGGGCCTTTTATCATCGTGTCCGGGCATGATCTGAAGGATCTGGAGCAGCTGCTGCAGCAATCCGAGGGCAGCGGAGTGAATATCTACACCCACGGGGAGATGCTCCCTTGCCACGGATATCCAGGACTGAAAAAATATAAACACCTGGCAGGAAACTTTGGCGGTGCATGGCAGGAGCAGCAAAAACAGTTTGATAACCTGCCCGGCTGTATTCTCATGACCACAAACTGTCTGATGCGCCCCCGTGAATCCTATAAGGATCGGATTTACACCACCAACGTGGTGGGCTGGGACGGCGTGAAATTCATTCCCCGCAAGGAAAACGGAGAGAAGGATTTCAGTGAGATCATTGCCCATGCCAAAGCCCTGGGAGGCTATCCAGAGGATGCGCCGCCTCGTGAGATCCTGGTAGGCTTCGGACATCATGCCATTCTGGAACATGCGGAAGAAATTGTTTCTGCAGTCAAAGCAGGAAAGATCCGGCACTTTTTCCTGATTGGCGGATGTGATGGTGCAAGACCCGGCAGAAATTATTTCACCGAATTTGCAAAGCTTGTGCCGCAGGACTGCGTCATTCTGACCCTTGCCTGCGGAAAATATCGATTCAACAAGCTGGATTTCGGCACCGTTGCCGGATTACCCCGACTGCTGGACGTGGGACAATGTAATGATGCCTATTCTGCCATCAAAATCGCCACAGCGCTGTCAGACGCATTTGACACGAATGTGAATTGCCTGCCTTTGTCCATGATTATCTCCTGGTACGAGCAAAAGGCAGTAGCCGTCCTGTTGGCACTTTTGTCATTGGGTATTCAGAATATATACCTGGGTCCGGAGCTACCCGCATTCTTTAGTCCAAATGTGCTGCAATATCTGGCGGATACGTTTCAGATCCATCAGATCAGCGAGCCCCAGGATGACATCAAAACTTGCTTGAAGCAAACTATATAAAGAAATAACCGTCCTTACATTGTAAGGACGGTTATGTTTGTGCCGGCGTTGATTTATCTTCCCAGGT
>NZ_FR894845.1:0-7370 GCF_000434255.1 Ruminococcus sp. CAG:379
GGGTCAGGCTTTCAATATACGTCTCCGGGATATGAGCGTCGATCTGGATATCCACCGTACACTCCGCCGCCTTCTTGATGGGCTCACCCTTTGCCTCTGCAATGGCTTCATTCAGCAGCCGGATATACATATCATACCCCACTGCCTCCATATTACCGTGCTGCTTGCCGCTGAGAATGTTGCCGGCGCCCCGGATCTCCAGATCCCGTAAAGCAATGCGGAAACCGCTGCCGAACTGGGTGAATTCCCGCATGGCATTGAGCCGCTTGGTGGCAACCTCCGTCAGCACCTTTTCCCGGCGGAAGGTGAAGTAGGCATAGGCACGCCGGTTGGAGCGTCCCACTCTGCCCCGCAGCTGATACAACTGGGACAGTCCCAGCCGATCCGCATCCTCTATAATAAGCGTGTTTACGTTGGGCACGTCCACACCGGTCTCAATGATGGTGGTACACACCAGAATGTCGATCTCGTGATCCACCAGCTGCCGCCAGATATCGCTCATGGCTTCTTCAGTCATCTGTCCGTGGGCGTAGGCGATCCGGGCATCCGGCAGTAATCTCTGGAGCCGGTCAGCGCATGCGGCAATGGTTTCCACCCGGTTGTGCAGGTAATACGCCTGCCCGCCGCGCTTCAGCTCCCGGGACAAAGCCTGCGCCACCACCCCGTCCGAGTATTCCACCACATAGCTTTGCACCGGGTAGCGATCCTGGGGCGGCTCCTCAATGACGGACATATCCCGGATGCCGCTCATTGCCATATTCAGGGTTCTGGGAATAGGGGTTGCGGACAGGGTCAGCACATCCACCCCCGCAAAGCTCTCCTTGAACTTTTCCTTGTGGGCAACCCCGAACCGCTGCTCCTCGTCAATGATGGCAAGGCCCAGATCCTTGAAGATCACGTCCTTCTGGATGAGCCGATGGGTGCCGATGAGGATATCGATCCTGCCGGTGGACAGCTTCCGCAGGATCTCCGCCTGCTGCTTGGGATTTCTTGCCCGGGACAGCAGCTCCACATTCACGGGCATCTGCTCGAACCGGCGCAGGGCGGTCTGGTAATGCTGCCGGGCAAGCACGGTGGTGGGCACCAGGATGGCGCATTGCTTGCCGGACAGGACGCATTTGAGCGCCGCCCGCATGGCGACCTCCGTCTTGCCGAAGCCCACGTCGCCGCACAGGAGCCGATCCATGGGATGGGGCTTCTGCATATCCGCCTTGATGTCCGCAATGCATTGCAGCTGATCGTCGGTTTCCACATAGGGGAACCGTTCCTCAAATTCCGCCTGGATCTCGTCATCCGGCAGGAAGGCAAAGCCCTCCGCCTTTTCCCGTTTGGCATACAGGGCGATCAGCTCATCCGCCATATCCTTGGCGGCACGCTTCACATTGTTCCGGGTCTTCTGCCACTCTACGGAGGACAGCTTGTGGAGCTTTACATGATCATCGTCCCGGGTGCCAATGTACCGGGACACCATATCCAGCTGGGTGACGGGCACATACAGCACGTCCTTGCCCGCATACTGGATGGTAATATAGTCCTTGGTGACCCCCTCCAGCTCCAGCTTCCGGATCCCCACAAAGCGCCCGATGCCGTGGAGCGCATGCACCACCAGATCCCCGGCGGTAATATCCGACAGGGCACGGATCTCCTCGCCCTTTTTGTGCTTTTTCGCCTTTTTCCGGGCATGCATGGCCTTTGCCTGGGTAATGAGGGCGGTTTTATTCTCCGGATAGGCAAAGCCCCCGGTAAGGCTGCCGATCATCAGCAGCACCCGTCCCGGCTGACATACGCTGTCCGGGGCGGCGATATCGCAGGGAATGCCGCTGTCCCGCAGGTCATTGCACAGAATGCCGATGGTCTTTTCCGAGCCTGCCACCAGCATAGTCCGGTAGCCCTGCTTGCAGTACAGGGAAAGATCCTCCGTCAACTGCCGGATCTCGCCGCCCCAGGGAGCGGTCTGCATGGCTTCGATGTTCAGCAGCTCCCGGTAGGGGATCCGGTCGCCCCCCTGCAAAAAGGTATCCAGATACACGCAGACCCGCTCCGTCAGCAGCTCCTGCATCCGGGGCACCTCCATCAGGTACCCCTCCAGTCCCTTGCACAGGGTACCGGCTTCCAGCAGCATCCGGTGATCCTCCATATACTGGGTCTGCGCACCGCGCATCCGCTCCTGCACCGCCATATGCTCGCTGAGCCAGACCGTGCCGGGAATGTAATCCAACAGGGTCACGGTTCTGGGATACAGCAGGGGCAGGTACTTGTCGATGTCCGTCAGCATTTCGCCCCCCCGGAGCCGCTCTGCGTCCCGGTTCAGCCATATCCGCAGCTCCGGCGCACGCTTGCCCCGGAGGGATTTTGCCAGAGCTTCGATCTTCTCCGCCAACAGCTCCGGCTGGGGCACCAGGGTCTCCTGGGCAGGCGGAATGGTGACCTGTTCCTGCTGATCCACCCGGCGCTGGGATGCCACCTCAAAGGGAGCGATGCTGTCCAGGGTATCCCCCCAGAACTCCAGCCGCAGGGGCATGGCAGCCTGCACCGGGAATACATCCAGCAAAGCGCCCCGGACGGAAAACTGGGAAGGGCCCTCCACCTTTTCACACCGGACATAGCCGCAGCCGGTCAGCTGCTTTGCCAGGGTGCCGATGTCGTAGTCCTCCCCGACCTGGAGGGTGATGGTACACTGCTCCAGCAGCTCCGGCGGCAGGGTGGGCTGCAGCAGCGCCTCGCCGGATGCGATCAGCAGGGCGCATTGTCCCGCCTGCACCGCAGAAAGCGCCGCCAGCCGCATATGCTCGTAGCTTCTGGACAGCCCCTCCACCGGGGTCAGCGCCATTTCCTTGGAGGGGAAGGGCAAAGCCCGGTTCTCCCCCAGCATCAGATTGATGTCGTCGCACAGCCGCCGGGCGGAGGCGTCATCCTCCGTTACAACAAGACCGGGCGTATCACACGCCAGGGCGGCAAGCAGCTGCGCCTTGTGGATGTGGGATACGCCGGAAAAAGATATGGGGGAAACGCCCCGGTTCAAGTACTTTTGCAGTTCCTGCACCGCAGACAGTTCCAATATAGTATCCTTGAAAAATTGCATGGGGTCTCCTTTGATCAGGCATTGTACCGGTTCATGGCTTCATCGATCTTGCCGTTTACCATCAGAGCAATGCTCTCACAGGCATGCTCTGCTGCAATGTGCAGCTGCTCCAGCTCCTCCTTGGTGAACCGGGACAGCACCCAGTCCGCCAGATTGTAATCCGGCCGGGGCTTCTTCCCCACCCCCAGCTTGATCCGGGGAAAGGTATCCTCGCCGGTGAGATAGATGATGCTCTTGATGCCGTTGTGTCCCCCGTCGCTGCCCTTCCGGCGAATTCGCAGCCGGGAGGGCTCCAGGGAAATGTCATCGTATACGACTATGATATGATCGATGGGCAGCTTGTAAAACTGCATGGCCTCCGCCACCGCCTGACCGCTGTTGTTCATATAGGTGGTGGGCTTCATCAGCAGGCAGCGCTTCCCGGCGATCACCGCATCCCCGCACAGGGACTTGAATTTCATCCGCTTGATCTCCGTATGCTCCCGCTCCGCCAGCAGATCCAGGGTCATGAACCCGGCGTTGTGCCGGGTCTGGGCATACTCCAGCCCCGGATTCCCCAGCCCCACGATCAGATACTCCGGAGGCCCGGCAGGGGCGGCGGATTCCACCTGCTTGAACAGGTCAAAAATGCTCATAACGTCCTCCTATTACAGCTTTCCCTTCAGCTTCCGCAGGGTGTAGCCCTCCTTCACCTGCATCACGCCCCGGTCGATGGCAAGGGAGTAATCCGGCACATCCCGGGTGACGGTGGTGCCGGCAGCAGTATACACTGCCTTCCCCAGCTTCACCGGTGCGATCAGGTTGGTGTTGCAGCCGATGAAGCAATTGTCTCCGATCTCGCAGCGGCTCTTGACGATGCCGTCATAGTTGACCGTCACCGTACCGCAGCCGAAGTTCACCTTCTTGCCCACGTCGCTGTCTCCCACATAGGTCAGATGCGCCACGGCAGTATTCTCCCCGATGGTGGAATTCTTGATCTCTACAAAGTCCCCGATCTTTACGCCGCTCATAATGTGGCTGTTGGGACGGATGTGTACAAAGGGGCCGATCTTCACCCCTGCCTCAATGACGGACTGATACGCCTGCACATAATTGAGCCGCACCCCGTCCTTGATCTCGCAGTTCTCGATCAGGCAGTTGGGGCCGATGACGCAGTTGGCGCCGATCTTCGTCTTTCCCCGGATGATGGTGCCCGGCAGGATCTCCGTGCCTGCCCCGATCTCCACGTCCCGGGTAATGGTGATGCCGTCGGTACAGGTGAATGCCACCCCGTTTTCCAGATGCTTTTCGATCTGCGCCAGCCGTGCCACCGTATTGAGCATCAGCAGACCCTTCCGGTCATTGGCACCCAGCACCACATCCGGATTCTCCGACAGATAGGCACCGGCACGCTTGCCGCTGTGGAGCGCCAGGTAAATGGTATCCGTCAGATAGTATTCCCCCTGGGCATTATTCTGGGTCAGCCCCCCCAGCAGCGTGATGAGATCCGCCGTCCGGAACCAGTAGGCACCGGAGTTGATCTCCCGGATCCGGCGCTGCTCCTCGGTGGCGTCCTTTTCCTCCACGATGCAGGTAATGCCGTTGTCCCCACGGAGGATCCTGCCGTAGCCCTTGGGGTTCTCCGCCAGGGCGGTGATGACCGTCACCGCATTCCCCTCCTGCACATGCTGCTCCAGGGCGTTGCGGATGGTATCGCTGTCAATGAAGGGTGCATCCCCGCACAGCACCAGGGTGTTTCCCGTCTGTTCCTGCTGCATAAAGGGGATCGCCTGCATCACCGCATGGCCGGTACCCAGCCGTTCCTCCTGCAATACGGTTTCGTATCTGCCGTTCAGGTAGGCATCGATCTGCGCCGCCTCAAAGCCCTTCACCACGCAGATCCGGGACAATCCTGCCCCTTCGCATGCTTTGATGACCCACTCCAGCATGGGCTCCTCCAATACGGTAAACATGGGCTTGGGCATATCCGCCTTCATGCGCTTGCCCTGCCCCCCTGCGAGAATAATCACGTTGTCCATAATAACCTCCATCCGCAGCACTGCTGCTTGTAGTATATCTTTATAATTATAGCATATTATGGGCAAAAAGAAAAGAGGATACGGGGATTTTCTTTTTTATATTTTGGGCGGTTTCATATTGGTTGTTGGTTTCATTTTAGGGATCAGCTCCTTGTGTGTTGTCTTTTATGCTCTGCGTGCTGGGGCTACGCAGGAGCGTTTTACCGCTGTCTTGGGGAGACAACCCGGGGAAAGGGGGGCAGCCCGGCTGCCAATCCCCCTTCCCCTTCCGGGTTTTCTCCCCCAGTCCCCCGCTTTCCTCCTTCCCCATCCCCCTCCATGCAGCACCCAAAGCTGCACATTCCCACAATGCTGCACAAAACGCAAGGGAATGAAATCCGACGGCTGAAATCGTGGAAACAGTTCAGCCTGTTCGTTTCCCAAAAGAGAGGGGTGGGTTGTGGAAAAGAGAGCGCGAGAGAAAAGCAGGGCAGCAGCACACAGGGATTGTGCACAGGATGCCTCAGCAGATTTTTCTTCAGAGCGTGCAGAACTGACGCAGGAATACTTGCCGTATTGCAAGGAGGTTCTGTAGGCTATGAGGGAAAATCTGCAAGCAGACTGTGTGCAAAGCCGCAGGCGTTCCCTGCGTGATGCTGCCCAGGGGAGGGGAGAGAATAAGCAGTTTACTGCGCTCTCCCCCCTCCCAAAGAGGTTGTCGCTCGCATCCCGGTAGATGGGTCATGCGTGACCCATCCGGTTAATCAAATAGAGTCACGCACATCTCCCCAAGATATCGGTAAAACGGTACTGCGTAAAAACAGCACGCGGAGTATCATAGAACGCAGAAAAGAAAATGGTCACCCAAAAAGCAGAACGGCAGAGCATAAAGAAACCCACAAAAAGAAAAGGGGGGCGCACCCCCTCATCCCTCCACTCTGCGGTAATACTTGGCATTCCCCCGCTGTTCCGCCGGCTGGATCAGCTCCAGATAGCACAGCAGGTTCAACAGCATCCGGGCAGTGTCCCGGCTCATATGTCCCACCTGTGCAATCTCCCGGCTGCCGAACACCTCCGGCGCATCCGCCGGAAACAGCTGCATGTAATCCGCCGGACAGTCAAAATGCACCTCCTGCATCAGGGCAAGAGGGATCCGGTCCAGCCGGGTGCTGCGGCGTTTCCGATCCTTTCCCACTCCGTCCAGCAGCCGCTGCTCCTCCGCCTCCACCACGCAGATGCAAAAGTGAAACCGGGGATTGTCCAGCATATACTTCAAGGCGTACAGCTCCGGCACCGCATCGGTCAGCCGGAGCTTCCCCGGGGCACGGGTGCGGGATACGGGTACGCCCTCCGGCGTGTACCATGCCACCCACTTTTTCCCGATGAGGGGATGCACCACCGTCACCGGGCATGCCTCCAGAAATGCGTCCAGCTTGGGGATCAGCTTGAACAGGCTCCGGGACTGGATCTCGATGACCCCGTGCTCCCCCACCGCATCCGCCACAAAGCCCCCAAGGGGCTGCTCATGGTTTTCCGGGCAGGGTTCAAAATAATACTTCAGTGCCGCATGCAGGGACTTTTCCCCCAGGGTGCCGATGCCCCCCTGTCCAAGCCGTGCCGCCGCCCAGGCACAGGCACTGGAAAATGCCTCCTGATCCATACCATCCCTCCTTGTATCCCCACTATAGCATGCCGCCGGAACAAAGTCAAGGCGGAACCGACAGCAAGCCGATTCCGCCCTGGTTTATGCATTTCCCGTATTTGCTTTGGGATCAAATCCCCCGAAGCCGCCGGGGGGTGTTTTTCCCTCCTGTGTGGGATCAAACCCATCCGGAGGTGTCATATCCTCCGGCGGCTCCTGCCCGTCAAAGGAGGGGTGAATGCCCTGCTCCTGTCTATCCGGAGGCATCATGCCATCCTGTCCGCCGGGGAAACCGCCTCCCTGGGGATTCATGCCGCCCGCATTGCTGCCTGCGGTGGTGATCCTGTCAGATACAGTAAAGCTGGTCAGCTCCGTGCCGCCGGTGCAGTCCCCTCCCGTATACAAGCCGTCGGTTTCCGTGCCGGAGCAGCTGCCCCCCAGGGTCACCGTATAGGTTTCTCCCTCCTGCAGGGCAGGAGCACTGAATACCACATGCTGGTACTGCTTTTCCGGAGCAAAGGCGCACAGCACCTGCCCATCCGAGTCTGTAATGGTCAGCAGAGTGCCTGCCTGCCGGGTGCCCGTGCCGATGGCTGCCGCATACTGACCGGAGGTATCCTCCGGGATCTCCGCCATGCCGCTGCTGCCC
>NZ_FR894845.1:7387-9325 GCF_000434255.1 Ruminococcus sp. CAG:379
CTCCGCCATGCCGCTGCTGCCCACTGCCAGCAGGAAGCCTCCATTCACCACAATACCGGTTTCGCTGTCCAGGGCACCGTTGGCGGAATCCGTCGGGCCGCACACCAGCACCGTGCCGCCGCTGATGATGACCCCGTTGTTGGAGTCAATGCCATCGCCGCCGGCGTTGATGTACACATAGCCGCCGCTGATCTCCAGCTTGGCGTCCTGATCCACCATACCCATGCCGCCGAAGCCGCCGAATGCGGTCTGCACATAGCCGGTGGTCTCCCCCTGTGCGGAGGTATCCGCCGACAGGCTGCCTGCGGCATTCAGACCATCATCGCCGGCGGTGATATGCACTGTGCCGCCCTGGATGTACAGCTCCACCGCCTCCAGGCCTTCATAGCTTTCCTCGATGCGGATGTCCCCGTCCTGCACGGTAAGGCTGCTGTCCGCATAGGCACCGTCATCCCCGGTGCGAATGGTGATCTCTCCTCCCGCAAGGGTCATGGAGCCGTTGCTGTGCAGCCCGTTATCCTGCGCATCGATGGAAATGGTTCCGTCGGCGATGTACAGCTCCGTGCTTGCCTTCATGCCCTTGGTGCTGACGGTTTCCGTACCGGTATCCGTCTGGGTCTGCTGTCCGAATCCCGGCATACTTTCCTGGTGAGGGTCTGCATTGGCACTGCCCCCTCCGGCGGTGATGGTCAGATCCCCTCCGGTGACTGCCAGACAGGTTTCCGCCTGGATCCCGTCCTGCCCGGCATCCACGGTGATCTGTCCGTCAGAGATCACCACATGGCCCTTCCGGCTGTCCGTGTCATTGCTTGCCTGGATCCCGTCTCCCTGGGCATCCACCGTCAGGGTACCTCCGGCGATGAGCACCGCATCCTTGCCCTTGAGCCCGTGATTTGCCGCCATCACCCGGATGCTGCCGCTCACAATGCACAGGGTATCCTTGCTCTGGATCCCGTTGGCATACTGCCCGGTAACCTGCAAGCTGCCCTTCCCGTTGATGGTCAGATCGGATTTGGCAAACAAGGCGGCATTTGGCTCGGTGTTTTCTTCATCCGTAAAGCTGGTATAGGTCTTGCCGTCCGTAATCTGATTGCTGCTGCCCTCTGCCAGGGTCAGCACCACCTTTTTGGCGTCCATCACCTGCACCGGAGCGGTGGCATCATTGGACAGGGTCACACCATTCAGCACCAGATGCACCGTATCCTTGGGAGCATCCACCCGCAGCACCCCATCCAGGGTGCCGCTGACCACATAGGTGCCTGCCTGGGTGATGGTGACAGTGTTGCCCTCGATGGTCACGCCTTCGCCGGATGCCTGTACCGTATCTCCGAACAGGGTGACCTGTACGGCGGAATCCTCCCAGCTATCATCCAGATCCTCCGGATCCAGGGTCAGGGGCAGCAGGGATGTCGCCTGCAAAGCCCCCGGCTGCTCCGCCTGTACTGTGTCCGTGGAATCCCCAGCGGAGGATCCGGCAGCGGTCCGGGTACTGCTGTCCCCGGAATCCGCCTTGCTGCATCCGGACACAAGCCCGGCGCACAGGATCAGGGCAGTCAGAAATGCAAAATAAGCTTTATGTTTCATACAACTCATCCTTTCGGCATCACCTTGATGCATATCCCCCCGAAAGGCTGTTCTCTCTGTTTGTGTTGTATTCAGTGTACCCCTTCTTTGTGGGCATTTGGTGATAAAATCCGGGAAAGTACCCGAAAACCCGCCTTGACATTCCGGATGGATGCGGGTATACTAAAGGCAACCCCACAGAAAAGAGGATGGATCATATGAATCAGTTACCGAACATTGCCGCCATGCTCCGGGCACAGCAGGTACAGGCGCTGCTGCTGACCAACGATGCTCCGGAAAGCATCCAGTACGCCACCGGATTCGGGGGTCTGGAGGGCATGGTGCTCATCACCGCCGCCGGCAAGGGCTTTGTGC
>NZ_FR894846.1:0-4010 GCF_000434255.1 Ruminococcus sp. CAG:379
CAGCCTCCCCGGCTGCCTCTCTGTCATCACTGGAACGCAGTGAACAGTCCGCCCACGATGGGCATCTCCTTCGCCTTGCCGTTTGCCGCATTCACCACCAGGAACACGAACAGTCCCAGGGATGCCAGGCTCAGTATCATCTGCAAAACAAAACCTATAAAGGGAATATTCGCCAGGATTCCCCCTGCCACGTTCAGCACGATGGTAGTCAGAAACAGGATCAACCCCTGGTTTGCGTAAAACTTCGCAAAGCCGGAGTCCTTTGCCGCAATCAGCGGCACAAAGAACAGCACCCAGAAGCAGGCAATGATCGCCACTGCCTTGTTCTTGTTGATGTCCTCCGCCGTGAACTCATTGCTGTGATCCTTGGTATCCAGCAGATTCTTGAAAAAATCGTCCATGTAAATCATCCTTTCCCGGGCAATCGCCCTATGTATGCTTCGGCTGTTCAGCCGTCAAGCTCCCGAATGGCACGAATAAAGCCCTCCACGTCGGTAAAATCCTTGTACACCGACGCAAACCGCACATAGGCAATGGGATCGATCCGCTTGAGCCGCTCCAGCACCATATCCCCGATCTCCGCCGAGGTGACCTGGGTTTTCATTTCGTTTGCGTAGTAATTCTCGATCTCATCCACCAGCCGGGAAACCGCATCCACCGAAACCGGACGCTTTTTCACGGCGCTGTAAATGCCGGCGATCAGCTTCTGCCGGTCAAAGGGCTCAAAGCTGCCGTCCCGCTTCACCACCATCAGCAAGGGCCGCTCCACCACCTCAAAGGTGGTAAACCGCTTCTGACAGTTGGTGCATTCCCGGCGGCGGCGCTTTTTTCCGTCCGCCGGACGGGAGTCGATGACCTTGGTGTCCTCATAGCCGCAGAAGGGACATCGCATACTGATTCCTCCTCAGCGCCCGGCAGGCTCCAGAGAGCCGATCATATGCACGAGCGTGTTATAATTGCTGACAAGATCCGTCAGATTGCTAAAATTGGAGCGATACAGCTCCAGCATAATGGAGCAGTCCGCCCCCTCCTGCCGCAGCAGCCGCAGAAACCGGCGGATGTCGAATCTGCCCTTGCCGATCTGCAAGCAGTCCCCCCGTTCCCCATGGTCGCTGATGTGCACATGCACAATGGAGCTGCCCAGGGCACGCACCACGTCGAAAATATTCTCCTTGCTGCGGATTGCCTGCTTGGTATCCAGCACGAAATGGGCGTCATCCCCCAGGGCACGCTTCATCTCCTTCAGGAACCGGAGGGAGCCGCTGGTACACCGGGACACATTCTCCTGCGCCACGGTCACGCCGAACTCCTTCCCCAGCTTTGCCAGCNNNCCTTCCCCAGCTTTGCCAGCCGGTAGAACCGCTCAAAGTACAGCTCCTGGGGGATGCTGCTGCCTGCCTGGTTGCCGTGGAACACGAAGATCTCCGCCCCCAGCCAGTTCATAGCCTGGAAATACATCCTGTGAAATTCCAGGGCATCCGCCACCCGGCGCTCATACTCGCTGAAAAACAGCATGGGCTCGATGGGACAGGTAAAGGGATGCAGGGCACGGCAGGTCATGTCGAACCGCTTCATGGTGTCCGCCATGCCGCTGACAAAGGTTCGGGTGCATTCGCTCACCGTGTTGACAAAAATCTCGGTATGGGCAATGCCGCTGACCGCCAGGTCATATACCGACTCCTCCAGCAGCCGGGGGTATAGGCACGCTGTGGATACGCCAGCCTGCATGGTTTTCTTCCCTCCTGTTTTTCATCGTCTTCTTATCATAGCACAAAACACTGTAATTTGCAAGGGTCGGGCAAAAGAAAACGGCAGGATACCCTGCCGTTTACGCTGATTATTTTCTGATCTGGAGATCTGCCACGGTTTTCTTGCCCCGTTTTTCCGTCCACCAGACCCACACCACCGGTGCGATGCAGATGGAGGAATAGGTACCGGAGATCAGACCCACCGTCAGCGGTATAGAGAAGCTGAGAATGGAATCTACCTGCATGATCACTGCCACAATGGAAATGATGAGCATGGTGGAAATGGTGGTCACAGAGGTACGGATGCTCCGGCGCATGGTCTGACTGATACTGGTGTTCACCAGTTCCCGGATGGAAGTTTTCTTGTCCATCAGCTTCTGGTTCTCACGGATCCGGTCGTAGATGACCATGGTATTGTTGACGGAGTAGCCCAGAATGGTCAGCAGCACCGCCATAAAGTTGGAGTTGATCTCGAACCCGGCAATGACGAAGGTGCCGTATGCGGCGATCAGGTCATGCACCAGGGCGAGAATTGCGCACATGCCAGCAGACCAGCCGCTGATGCGCTTGAACCGCAGTGCGATGTAGATGATCAGAATCACGGAAGCCGCCAGCGCTGCCACCAGGCACTTGTAGAAGAACTGCTTGCCGGAGGTGGGGGAAACGTCGTTGGATTCCAGCAGCTTGATCTGGTTATCCGGGAACTTGCCCTGGATGGAGGTGGTCAGCTGCCCCTGTACCTCCGGGGTAAAGGAGCCCTCCGCACAGCTGAAGGAAATGGTCATGGTCTTGCCGCTGCCGTCCCCCAGCGCCTCGCCGGTCTGGATGGTAACGGGGGTGTTGAGAATCCCCTTCGCCAGGGTCTCCACCTGTGCAGTGTCCACATCCCCGGTGTAGCTGTAGCTGAGGATGGTACCGCCCTTGAATTCAATCGCCACTTCTACACCGAAGATCAGAGAGCCCGCAATGGCACACAGGATCATGATGGCGGAGATGATGATGTAAATGTGCATGTGTCCTACATAGTCACGGACTTTTTTCTGCTTGCTCATGCCTGCTCACCTCCGTACAGCTTCTTGTTCTGGAAAATCTTGAAGTTCGACAGGGACATCACCATCAGCCTGGATGCAAGTACGCCCATGACAAAGTTCAGCAGTACGCCTACCATGAGGGTATAGCCGAAGGAGTAGATGACGCCCTCCGTGCTTGCGCCGAATGCGAAGAACAGGGGTCTGAGCAGCCTTGCGAATACGCTGGTGGGCACGCCGAATGCGCCCATGAGGATGATTGCCACGATGATGGTGGTAATGTTGCCGTCAATGATGGCGGACAGGGCACGCTGATAGCCGGAACGCAGGGCAGCGTTCAGGTTCTTGCCCCGGTTCAGCTCCTCCTTGATGCGCTCGCCGGTGATGATGTTGGCATCCACGCCCATGCCCACCGCAAGGATGATACCTGCGATACCGGGAATGGTCAGGGTGGAGCTGTCCATAAAGCCGAACCAGCCGGTAATGGCAGCCAGAGGGCCCCGGTAATGGCAGCCAGAGTGCCGGCGATCTGTCCCGCCAGGGTAATCACTGCAACGGTACCCGGCAGACGGTAGAGGATTATCATGTAAATGGCGATCAGTACAAAGGCGATGATGCCGCTGATGACCATCGCCCGCAGCGCCCCGGTACCCAGGGTGGGAGAAATGGTCTTGAAGCTGGAGGTGGTCAGCTTAAAGGGCAGTGCGCCGGAATTGATCTTGTCCGCCAGTTCCTTTGCTTCCTCGTAGCTCTGGGAACCGGTGATGACTGCGTTGCCGTCGGTAATGGCAGAGCTGACAGTGGGTGCGGAAATACAGTAGTTGTCCATCCAGATGGCAATGGTGCCCTTCTGGGATGCCAACTGGGTGGTGGCGTCCGCAAACGCCTGCTTGCCCTCGTCGGTCAGCTTCAGGGTAACCACCCAGTCTGCGCCGCCCTGGCTGTTGGGCTGCTGACCGGTGCCTGCCTCTGCCACATCGGCACCCTGGAGGATGATATCCCCGTTGGGATTGCCGTTCTCGTCCACATTGGTCTGGTTTCCGTGCCGGAAGGTGAGCACAGCGGTTTCACCCAGCTCGTCCACCGCAGCCTCCGGGTCGAAATCCTTCTCCCCTGCCTGCCAGGGGAACCGCACGATGATCCGGTTGCTCTTGGCGTCGGAATAAACCTCACTGTCGTTGATGTTGAGCGTTGCCAGCCGCAGCTTGATGACCTCGGTAGCGGCAGCCAGCTG
>NZ_FR894846.1:4033-6011 GCF_000434255.1 Ruminococcus sp. CAG:379
CGGCAGCCAGCTGCTGCTCCGTTGCCTCAATGCCATTTTCCGGCTCAAAGGTAACGTCCACACCGCCCTGGATATCAATACCCAGACGAATGTCGTCCAGTCCGTGTATGTAGGTCGTGGAGATATCACCGTACTGATAATCCAGACCCACGATTGTGGATGCGGCAAATGCCAGGATCAGCGCAAACACAATGAAAAACACGGCTTTGTTTCCTTTTTTCACTGTCAAGCCTCCTAAACTTATTCTGTTTCTGTCGGGGGATCTCATCCCGCAAACCGACAATTAACAATATTATAACTTATCCGCAAAGGAAAGTCAATAGATTTGTACATACCTTTACACGGAAAGCTCCGCTGTTTCGTTGAGAATGTCCTGGTTGGCATCCAGAACGGGCTGCACAAATTCCTGTAAAAACTCGGTGACCTGTTCCTGGCTGCGGCCGGTAAACTGCTCCGGCTGCATGATCTTGTCCATTTCCTCCCGGGAGATCATAAACATTTCGTCCGCCAGGATCAGCTCGCACAGATCGTTCTCCAGACCGTCCTCCTTCACATGCTTCCCGGCGATCATGGAGTATTCCCGGATCCGCTCGTGGAGCGCCTGCCGGTCGCCCCCCTTCTTCACTGCGTCCATCATGATGTTCTCCGTTGCCATAAAGGGCAGCTCCTGCATCACTCTCCGGCGCACGATCTTGGGATATACCACCAGTCCGTCGGTTACGTTCATCATGATATTCAGAATGGCGTCCACACCCAGGAAGCCCTCTGCCATGGAGATCCGCTTGTTGGCAGAATCATCCAGCGTCCGCTCGAACCACTGGGTGCCGGCGGTGAATGCAGGATTCAGGGTGTCGATCATCACATATCTTGCCAGTGCGGTGATCCGCTCACAGCGCATGGGGTTCCGCTTGTACGCCATGGCGGAGGAGCCGATCTGCCCCTTCTCAAAGGGTTCTTCCATTTCCTTGAAGCTCTGCAAAATCCGCATATCGTTGGCGAATTTGCTTGCGGACTGGGCAACGCCGCCCAATGCCGCCAGCACCTGTGCGTCCACCTTCCGGGAATAGGTCTGACCGGACACGGGAACCACTGCGTCAAAGCCCATTTCCTCTGCGATCATCTGCTCCAGCTGCTTGACCTTGGAGGAATCCCCTTCAAACAGCTCCATGAAGGAAGCCTGGGTGCCGGTGGTGCCCTTGGAGCCCAGCAGCTTCAGGGATGCGATCCGGTGATCGATCTCCTCCAGATCCATCAGCAGCTCGTTGATCCACAGGGTGGCACGCTTGCCCACGGTGGTCAGCTGTGCGGGCTGAAGATGGGTATACGCCAGGGCGGGCATGGCCTTGTAGCTGTCCGCAAACCGGGCAAGATTGCCGATCACGTTGATGAGCTTCCGGCGCACCACCTGCAAGGCGTCCCGCATAATGATCACGTCCGTGTTATCCCCCACATAGCAGGAGGTTGCCCCCAGGTGGATGATGCCCTTTGCCTCCGGGCATGCCACACCGTAGGCGTACACATGGCTCATTACGTCGTGGCGGCAGACCTTTTCCCGTTCTCTCGCCACGTCATAGTCAATGTTTTCCACATTGGCTTCCAGTTGATCCACCTGTGCCTGGGTCACCGGCAAGCCAAGCTGATGCTCCGCCCGTGCCAGCGCCACCCAAAGCCGCCGCCAGGTGGTGAATTTCTTGTCCGCCGAGAATAAATACTGCATTTCCGGGCTGGCATACCGGGTGCAGAAGGGGGACTCGTAAGAATTTGTATGAGACATAATCGCCGCTCCTTTATTTCAAATAACACTTCATTATAGCACGAAAGGCACTGGCTCGTCAATTGTTTTGTTGGAAATTCTGCTTTCAGCTTGATGATCTTCTGCGTGACTCTATTTGTTTAACCAAATGGCTCACGCATGACACCCTTATCTTCTGTGACCATCTTTTCCGGACTTACTCTTTATGCTCTGCGTGCTTGGCAC
>NZ_FR894847.1:0-6782 GCF_000434255.1 Ruminococcus sp. CAG:379
GGAAAGAGAGGGATTCGAACCCTCGGTACGCTATTAACGTACACACGATTTCCAGTCGTGCGCCTTAGACCAGCTCAGCCATCTTTCCATCTATGAAATTGTATCATCAAATAGTGGTGCGAGTGACGGGACTTGAACCCGTACGTCGAAACACACGCCCCTCAAACGTGCCTGTCTGCCAATTCCAGCACACTCGCAACGATTCTATTTATGTCGCCGTCAATCGACTGCTTTAATATTATATCAGAATGTTCGGCATTTGTCAAGCGCTTTTTAAAATTTTCTCGAAAAATTCTGCCCAACAAATGCCGCCTGCATTCGTTACTTCAACTCCACAATGGTGACGCCGTCCTCCCCTTCGCCAAATACTCCAAGCCGGAAGCTCTTCACGTATTTCAGCTCCTTGAGCCGGCGATGCACCGCCGCCCGCAGCACACCGGTACCCTTGCCGTGAATGATGGTCACGGTAGAAATGCCGGACACCAGGGCGCTGTCCAGAAACGCCTCCATCTGATACACGCCCTCGTCCGCCGCACAGCCCCGGATATCCAGTTCCATGGCGGCACTGCGTGTCACCTTGCTGCTGACAGATTTTTTGGCTGGCTGCCGTTTCTTGCCGTTGAGCATCACCTTCGCCGCCTGTTGCAGCCGCAGATTCTCCAGCTTCACCTTGGTTTTCATAATGCCGATCTGTACAAACACCATGTTGGAGCTGTCCGGCTCCGCCAGTACCGTTCCCTGCTTGTCGATGTCGGTGACATACACCGTGTCACCTTTTTTTAGGGGGCGAGGCAGCTTGTACTGCTCCTGCATCCGCTGCTGCACCGGATTTGCCGCATCATGCATCCGGGCAAAGCTGTTTTTGGTACGGGATTTCAGCTGGGACACCCGGTCAGAGAAGGTTTCCCGGTCTTTTTCATGTCGCAGCTGCTCCAATTCGTCAATGAGTCGGTTGGACTCGATCTTGGTGTTTTCGATGATCTGCATGGCAGACTGCCGTGCCTGCTCCAACGCCGCATCCTTTTCCTGCTCCAGCTGCTTCAGCTGTTCCCGGAGCGCCTGCTCGTGGGCCTGTGCCTCCAGACGAGCCTGTCGCAGCTGCTGATTCTGGGTATCCAGCTCCGCCCGGGCAGCCTCCAGCTTTTCAATGACAGATTCAAACCGGGTCTGCTCCGTGCTGACCAGGGTCTTGGCATAGGCAATGATCTGGGGCGGCATGCCCAGATGCTCGGAAATGGCAAATGCATTGGACTTGCCGGGAGAGCCAATCAGCAGCCGATAGGTGGGCTGCAGGGTTTCCAGGTCGAATTCACAGGATGCATTCTCCACGTCCGGGGTTTCGATGGCATACAGCTTCAGTTCCTGGTAATGAGTGGTGGTCATCAGCTTGGCACCCTGCCGCTTCAGCTGTTCAATGACGGATACTGCCAGAGCAGCACCCTCCACCGGATCCGTGCCGGATCCCAGCTCATCCAGCAGCACCAGACTCTGGGCATCCGCTGTTTTCAGAATCTCAATCACATGGTTGGTGTGAGCGGAGAAGGTGGACAAATTCTGCTCAATGCTCTGGGCATCCCCAATGTCCACAAGGATATGGGAAAAGACGGACACGCTGCTGCCGTCCCCGGCGGGGATCAGCAGACCGCACATTGCCATGGCGCACAGCAACCCTACGGTTTTCAGGGCAACCGTCTTACCGCCGGTGTTGGGGCCGGTGATGATGAGCGCCTGATACTCCCTGCCCAGTGTCACGTCAATGGGCACCACCTTGGCAGGATCCAACAGCGGGTGCCGTGCCTTTTTCAGCACCACCGCCCCGTCATCCGTCAGCTGGGGCAGGGTGGCTTTCATTTTCGCCGCCAGATTCGCCTTTGCAAAATACAGGTTCAGCTCGGCACACACATGGTAATTTTCGATGAGTACATCCGCATAAGCACCGCATTCTGCACACAGATTGGTGATGATCCGCTCGATCTCCTCCTGTTCCTGGCTTTCCAGAAGCCGGATATCGTTGTTTGCCTCCACAATAGCAATTGGCTCAATAAAATAGGTTTGCCCAGTAGCGGAAGTATCGTGGATCAGCCCCTGTACATCCCCCCGATGCTCTGCCTTCACCGGCAGTACATATCTGCCGTCCCGGAGGGTCACGATGGACTCCTGCAAGTACTTCTGCATGGATGCGGAACGGATCATTTTATCCAGGGTATCCCGCAGCTTCTGACCGGACTGGGCGATCTTCCGACGGATGGACGCCAGAGCGGTGCTAGCTCCATCGGCGATCTCCTCCTCCGACAAAATGGAACGCTCCAGCTTGTCCCGCAGTGCCGGATTGGGCGCCAGCCGGGAAAACAGATATGCCAGGGAGGTCTCGCTGTTCTCGCAGTGACAGTACCAGTCATCCAGGCTCTGGATCTGGTTCAACAGCCGTGCAACGCTCAACAGTTCCCGTAAAGAGATACGGGAGCCGGATTTTGCCCGGAGCAATGGGGCGCATACATCCTCCATCTGATAGAAAGGAGGAGTGCCGTACTGAATGGACAGCTGCAGCGCATCCTCGGTCATGCCCAACAACTGCTGTACCCTTGCCGGATCGGCACTTGGTTCGATTTCCAGAGCCATCTGCCGGGTGCAGCTGTTGGAGGTTTCCTCCGCCAGCCGCTCCAGAACCTTATGTAACTCCAGGGTTTGAAAATAGTGATTCATGGTAAATTCTCCAGAGATTTGTAAAAGTCCAGCGTCCGGAACTGCCGTTCCAGATGCAATATCGTATAGCGTTCCGCCAGGACGGACAGAGCGGATGCAGTCCCCTCCCCCAGGCGGAAATGGAACAGCCGGTCAAAATCCGACAGCACAATGTGCCGGACAGCTTGCAGCACAGAGCCGCTCACGGGCATCTGTTCCCGATCCGGAGCAATCTCTCCGGCACAGTGGGCACAGATGAAATTTCCCGCCTGTAAGCGAAAAATCAGCTGCGCTGGTGCATACTCGCCGCACACGTCACAGCATACAATATCCGGCATCATGCCCAGCTCTGTCAGAAACCGCAGCTCAAACAGCGCCTTCAGCAGGGGGACAGGCCGGCTGCCCTCCTCCAGGTAATGGAGGGTATTGAGCAGCAGACGCAGAATATCGGATTTTGCATGCTCCGCCCCCACCGCAAAGCCAATCAGCTCCGAAAAATAGGTAGCAAGACTCAGCCGGGTCAAATCCTGCCGCAGGTCGTAGAAAATCCGCTCCACCTGAGCGCTGTTCAGATAATACCGATCCCGGCGGCTGTCCAGACAATACTGCCCATAGGCGTACAGCTGGGATGCGGCACCGTGCCGGCTGGTGATTTTCTTCGCCCCCCGGACGGATACCTCCAGCACCCCCTGGTCTGCGGTGAGCAGATCAATAAACTTGTCCTGTTCCCCCACGCTCCGTTCCCGGATGACGATCCCCGTCACAGTGGTCAGCATGCTTCTTGTCACTCCCTGCCGGGCGGCTCCGGACTGCACGCAGTCCCCGATACCGCAGATAATCCTCTACACTGCCGCTTTTGGCAAATATCTCCCAATTGTCCATACGGATCACTTCCTCTCGGTAACAGTGTATCCGGATGAGCGGCAATTATGGGTTGAAATCCGTACCAGCGGATCAATCCTCCATCAGACCAAAGGAGCGGATCAGTCCCTCCCGGTTCCGCCAGTCCTCCTTCACCTTCACCCAGCATTGCAGATTCACTCTGATGCGGAAAAAGTCCTCCAGGCTTGTCCGGGCGGCAGATGCCACACGCTTGAGCATAGCACCCTTTTTCCCGATGACGATACCCTTATGGCTTTCCCGTTCACAGTAGATTACCACGGAGATATCCAGAATATCCTGCTCCTCCCGTTCGGTCATGGATTCGGTCATAACGGCAATGCCGTGGGGCACTTCATCATCCAGCATCCGCAGCAGCTGCTCCCGAACCATTTCCGCTGCGATCACCTTTTCCGGCTGGTCGGTAAACATTTCATCCGGGAAGAAGTGAGGGCTTTCCTTGGCGTGGGACAGGACTTCCTGCTCCACCAGATCCACCCCGTCCTGCTCCGTCACGCTGATGGGAATGATGCTGGCCGGGTCAAACTTGTTCTGGATTCCCACCATCATACCTGCAAGCCTGGTCTTGTCCTCCAGCAGGTCGATCTTGTTAAGGATTACGATCACCGGACGCTTCCTGCGCTTGCAGTCCAGCAGCATTGCCTCCTCCTGAGGGGTCATCTGCCGGGTACAGTCCATCATGAACAGCAGCAGATCAATATCCACCACCGATTCAGTGACCGTGTTGAGCATATGCTCACTGAGCTTGTTTTTCGGCTTATGCAGACCCGGCGTATCCATAAACACCAGCTGTGTATCCCCGATGGTCTTGATGCCGGTGATCCGGGTACGGGTGGTCTGGGGCTTGTTGCTGACAGAGGCGATCTTCTCCCCCACCAGGGCATTGAGCAAAGAGGATTTTCCTGCGTTCGTTCTGCCCGCAATGGTTACAAAAGCACTTTTCGGCATAGAATCGTCTTAGTCCTCCGTTACAAAGCTGATATCCCGGGCAATGCCCAGCTTTTCCAGCACGGCTTCTTCCTTCTCCCGCATCTTCCGCTCGTCCAAGGGGCTGGTTTCATGATCGTAGCCCAGCAGATGCAGCATGGAATGTACGGTCAGAAAGCCCACCTCACGTTCCAGGGAATGACCGAAATTATGCGCCTGCTTGAAGGCAGTTTCCAGAGAAATCACCACATCCCCAAGCAGTACATAGCCGGTTTCCTGGTTTACATCCGCCTTGCCGTCGGACAGCAGGGGGAAGGAAAGCACGTCCGTCACGCTGTCCTTATTCCGATAGATCTTGTTGAGATTGCGGATCTCCTGATTGCTGACAAAGGAAACGCTCACCTCAGCGTCCCGGTCAAAATGCTCCGTAGCCAGCACAGCCTGACAGCAGCGGCGGATCAGCAGACGGATCCCCACCGGCACCTTTACATCCGATTGATTGTTTTTTACATATACCTTGAGCTTAGCCATTTTTTCCTTTTCTCCTTTCATTCTGATATTTCTCGTAGGCAGCGATAATATCCTGCACCAGTTTGTGCCGTACCACATCCCGTTCCTGGAACTGATGAATGGCAATGTCATCCACATTCCGCAGTACCTTCATCGCCTCCACCAATCCGGAACGTTTCGCATCGGGCAGGTCGATCTGGGTGATGTCCCCGGTGATGACCATCTTGCTGGAATTTCCAAGCCGGGTCAGGAACATTTTGATCTGCTCCGGTGTGGTGTTCTGGGCTTCATCCAGAATGATGAATGCCTCGTCCAGGGTGCGTCCCCGCATATAGGCAAGAGGGGCAACCTCAATGCTTCCCTTTTCCATGTTCCGCTGTACGCTTTCCGCACCCAGCATTTCATACAGTGCATCGTACAGGGGCCGCAGGTAGGGATCCACCTTGTCCTGCATATCTCCCGGCAGAAAGCCCAGCTTTTCACCAGCCTCCACCGCCGGACGGGTCAGCACGATACGGCTGACTGCATGGGCACGGAATGCCTTCACTGCCATTGCCACCGCAAGATAGGTCTTGCCGGTGCCTGCCGGGCCGATGCCCAGTACGATGGTGTTGTCCTGGATGGCTTCCACATACTTTTTCTGTCCCACAGTCCGTGCCCGGACGGGCTTGCCGGATATGGTAACTGCCACCGCATCCGCCGCCAGCTCCTTGAGATCCTGCATGGCACCCTCCGCCACCATGTTGGTCACATAGCGGATGGTCTGCTCCCCCACATTTTCTCCCTGGGGAGTCAGCCGCAGCATGGCTTCAATGGCCTGCGCAGCCCCCTGCGCCGCCTGTTCCTCACCAGTAACCTTGATGACCGTACCCCGGTTCAGCAGCGTTACATGATACTTTTCCTCGATGGCGTGCCGGGTCTTGTCAAAATCCCCGAAAATCGTCAGGATCTGATCCATGGTATCTACTTGGATGATTTTTTCCGTCATATGCTTTTTCCAACGCCCGAAGCGTCCCTCTCTCCTTTCCGCATCCAACAGCAATCTGTGGACACAGTTCACGCATCTTAATTCAGTATATCATATTTTTCAGAAATTTTAAAGGAGCATTCAATTATTTTATGAAAATTTCACGGATTGTTCCGATTTCTCCGCATATTACATAGCGAACATCACAATAAATCACCGAATCCTCCTGCCGGAATTCCAGGGTTTTGTCCTGGATCTCATCAGAGCTGTGAAAATTCTGCTCATACTGGGTGCATTTCTCCCGCAGCAGCGCCTCCGCCTCCTGCCGTTCGTATGCGCAGATCCGGTAGCCATAGGGGATGTAGGTGCAATGCAGGATCCCCATGGGAATCTCCCGCCCCAGCATGGAAAACCGGGTCTCACTTTCGGCATACTCATACATGGACGGCTGCACCTCCCCGAAGTACAGCGGGATCCGCTGACCGAACAGGGACAACACCCGACGGCGCACCGGCTCCTCCGGAATCCGCAGTTCCTCCGCCAGGGGCTGGGCGAAGGTCATGGTTTCCTGATACACCCCGGTCACAGAGCCGGAGGCGTGGAAGTAGCTGACTGCCCCCGTTTCCTCCTCCAGTACGCCGCTGATGAGCACATCCCCTGCCTTCACCCCATCCCCCACCTGCCGCAGCACCATGCCGCATGCAGGCATAATGGACTGAATGCAGGCATCCCGGGTGGCAACATAATTGCAGGGCACCCGGTCATGCAGCATGCCGGGCTGGGAGGTGGCTTCCGC
>NZ_FR894847.1:6824-9224 GCF_000434255.1 Ruminococcus sp. CAG:379
CACAACTCTCCCCCCGGTATGCCGGATGCCTGCCCAGCGAAGCTCCGGAATGGCAAGCCGCAGCTTTGTTTCGCACATGCGGAAATCGATGCCCGGGATCCATGCCCCCTGGTCGATGCCGATCTCCTCCAGCACCCGTCGAATCTGTGCCTCCGGCACGGCTGCATTTCCCGTCACTTCCACCTTTACGATGAGATTGGACACCCAGAAAAACACCAGCAGAATCCCCAGAACTCCAAGCGCCGCCCCATACCGGAACTTGATCCGGTAAAAGGAAAACCGCAGTCCCCGCCGTTCCGTCACCGTCAGCTGCACCTTGTGTTCCTGCGCCAGGAGTCGGGCTTTTTTCAGATGTCCCGCAGGCAGGGCCGCAGAAAACGCCCCCTCCCGGCAGCGCTGATCTGCGCAGATCACCCCATTCTCCCGGAGCCCCTGCATGAATCCGGACAGGTTCGCCCCCTCCACCCGGATGGATACCCTTGCCCCCAGCATTTCAGGCACCCACCGGAGTCAGCTCCACGTTCCGGATCTCCCCGCTGACCCGGACGCCTCCGGCATTCAGATCCGTAACTGTCAGTCCTTGCCCCCAGATCTGTATGGACAGTCTTCCCGTCCGAAGCCGCACCAGCACATCGTTCAATTCCAGGATCCGGCGGCAGTTCTCCACCAGTACATCCCGGTTCTCCACAATGTGCAGCGTGGTGCTCAGGCTGCAAAAGTCCATGGCTCGTTCCAACCCTCGTTTGCCCATGCTCATCACCTCAGGCAAGTATATGTCCCCGGGGACATAAAAATGCCCTGCCAGCCATAGGCTGTACCAGTGGGAAAATCCCCGGAAAGGAGTGGCTTATGCGACAATCCACACACAATCTGTGCCTGCTGACGGGGCTGTGCATCGCTGGCTGGGCACTGCTGCGGCATGGAGCAGCGGCAGCAGAAGCCATCCGGACGGGCATACAGGTCTGCATGCTCCAGATCATACCCTCCCTGTACGGATTCCTGATCCTCACAGGCGTGCTGTTGCGGATGGGGCTGCACCAAAAGCTGGGGCGGCTGTTCCGTCCCATTGCGTGGCATGTGCTGCACATGACCGAAGGGGAATTTGCCGTGTTTTTGTGCAGCCAACTGGCTGGGTATCCGGTGGGAGTGCAGATGCTGACGGATCTGGTGGGGCAGGGAGAAATTCCGCTCCGCCGTGCCGCCCGGCTTGCCGGGGTCTGCTTTGGCAGCGGCCCTGCCTTTGTGCTGTCCCTGGTGGGGACGGCTCTGTATCCCAACACGCCGGCAGGCAGTCTGCTGTTTCTGAGCGGCATGCTGGCAAACCTGATCCTGGCAATCCTGTTTCGCCCGGAAAAACCGGACGCAGCGGCTGTCCCGACAATGCCGGTGCTGCCGTTCAGTCTGGCTGTAGTCAGCGCCACCCGTGCTGCTGCATCCGGTCTGTGCGGCATGTGCGGCATGATCCTGCTGTTCCGGCTGCTGCTGGCTCCCCTGCCCGGTCTGCTGCCGGATATGCTGTCCGCTGACGTAAAAGCCGGGATCCTGAGCCTCCTGGAGATCTCCAGTATCACCCGGATGCCTGTCATGCAGCTGAGCCTGCTGCCGGTAGTATGCGGTCTGCTGAGCTTTGGAGGGATCTGCGTGTTCATGCAGCTGCTGGCATCCGGAGGAAACTGGATGCACAAAGCAGAATTTCTGGTCATGCGTCTGCTGGCAGCGTTGCTTTCTGCCGGACTGTGCAGATTGGCAGCGCCCTTCTGGATGCGGAATGCGGCAGTTTCCGTCTTTGCCGGAACCATACACATAACACAAAGCGCCACACCTTTACTGCCGATTCTGCTGGTTCTGATGACGTTTATGATTCTTTCGCAAAAAAAGCTGGACAATTCCACGAAAGCATGCTATAATAATATGTAGATTCAGACAACACCGCACAAGGCGCATCCAAGGCTTTGTGCGGTGTCGCCTAAACGAACGAATCAGTTTTGTATGAGGTGATTAAAATGGGTCTGTTTGATATTTTTCAAAGAGGCGGCAAATATTTCGACAAAGACATTCCACCCCACTGTGAATACTGCGATTTTGGCAAGCGTGCCAAGGATGGCAACAAGGTTCTGTGTGACAAGCGAGGGTTAGTAGACGCTGATTTCTCCTGTGCTAAATTCGTTTATTCTCCTCTGAAGCGGATTCCCGTCAAGCAGTTGAACCGGGTTGGCTTCCTGGACGAGGATGATGAATTCAACGATGATGACGAGCAGGAAGAGCCCCAAAAGCAGCCAGATGTCAGACAGGCACCTCCGCCCCTTCAGGCAGCAGATGCTGCTCCAGCACCTGTAACGTCCACGCCAAAGCCTGTAGCACCTACACCACAACCCGCAGCACCTGCACCACAGCCTGTAG
>NZ_FR894848.1:0-5917 GCF_000434255.1 Ruminococcus sp. CAG:379
GGCTTTGTGCGGTATTGCCTTAAGTGACCGAACGGTTACTATAGATCAAGGAGTGAAATCGTGGCAGGAGACACAAAGGAACGCATCCTGGAAACCGCCCTTGCATTATTTGCGCAAAGCGGATATCTGGGAACATCTATGCATGACATTGCCAAAGAACTGGGGATCACCAAAGGCGCTTTGTATAAGCACTACGCAAGCAAGCAGGAGATTTTGGACAGCATTGTGGAACGGATGAATAAAATGGACTATGAACGTGCCGAAGCATATGAAATGCCGGAAACGGAGCCGGATGGCTTTGCGGAGGCTTATCTGCACACGCCGATTGCAAAGATCCGCACATACAGCATGGCACAGTTTGCACATTGGACGAAGGAACCGTTCTCCTCGAATTTTCGCAAGATGCTGACCCTGGAGCAATACCGGGATCCAAAGCTCGCACAGCTTTATCACGATTATCTGGCAACCGGGCCCACTGAGTACATGGCGGCGATTTTCCGAAAGCTGACGGATTCCGATGATGCCGCTATGCAGCTGGCGCTGGAGTTTTACGGCCCCATGTTCCTGCTTTACAGTGTTTACGATGGAGCAAACGAAAAAGAAAGCGTTGCGCCCATGCTGTGTGCACACATTGACCGCTTTATCGCCAAGATTGAATCCGATTACAAAAAACCCTATGCCGAAGAAGCTTGATGCTTCATGATGACAGACAGGCGGAAACGCAAATACCGTACTGGATATACAACCCACTGCAATCAGAATTGGAGGGATTTATTATGCTGTGTCCGAAATGCGGAAAAGAAATGAGAAAGGGCTATTTGTTCAGCAGCAAGGACGGTGCGTTCAGCTTTGCAAATGAAGTGCCGGGTGCCTTGGAAAATGCCAAGCATGCAGAAGGCTTTGTGAAGCTCACCGGGCTGAAGGTGGGGGGACGAACCAGCGTCCCTGCCTGCTGCTGCGATGCATGCAGAGTGGTCATTCTGCAATACGGAAAGGAGGCGGAAGTATGAAGCTTTATTTCGGAAATGCTGTCACAACAGCGACCACGCTTATGATCCTGGCACTGCTGGGATTTATCGGCTATTCCATCTTCCACCGTGTAAATATACAGTATTGGGGACGCCGGAGCGTTATCCTGCTGGTATTCGGTCTTGTGATCTGCTGCTTTGCATCGGCACGGGACGGTCTGGACAAGACCATACAGCACACCATCGATGGCAGCTGCGCACCGGGACTGTTCCCCCTCATCAGCATTCCTACCATCGTGGGCTGCATTGGCGCATTGCTGATTATCGTTGCCGCCATTGCCACGCCCATTGCAAAGACGCAGCAGGCACGCCAGGTCTGGTTCTATGTCATGTCCGGCGGTGCGATGCTGAAGATCGTGACCATGGAGATCGCACGGATCATCCTCTGAGGAGGAAGGAGCATGTTCTCATGCCGCTCGTTGATCCATCCCGATGGACGGGTGCAGCTTCCGCCGCAAGCCATAGCCATGCTGCGGTGCAGGAAATCATGTAAGCGGATCCGCTTGACATTTCGCCAAAAATGACTATAATAAAACTAACGAATATTAGTTAGCGAGGTTTGGTCATGAAACAGGAGGATACAACCCAGAGAATTTTGGATAAGGCTTTGGAACTGTTCTCTACGCAAGGATATGATTCCGTCAGCGTAGGAGAAATTGCAAAAGCGGTGGGCATCAAAGCGCCCTCGCTTTATAACCACTTTCCAAGTAAGCAGGCTATTTTTGACGCCATTGTGAAATCCACAGCGGCGCAGTATGAAGCGGATACCGATAAGATTCACATCCATGTGCAGAATGTGCAAAGGAATATTCCGGTTTTCACGGAGATCACCGAGGATGCACTGTTTGAAAAGGTGCGGCAAATCTTCGAGTATTCTCTCCACAATGATACCATCAGCCGCTTTCGCCGTATGATGACCATTGAGCAATTCCGCTCGCCGGAGTTGGCAGCACTCTACTCCAAACGATATGTGGAGCGCATCCTGCACTATCACGCCGGTATTTTCCATGCTCTGATCGCAGCCGGCGAAATTGCGGCAGAAGATCCGGATGCGCTTGCCATGATGTATGTAGCCCCGGTCATTACGCTCATCGGCGTCTGCGACCGCCAGCCGGAAAGAGAACCGGAATGTTTGGAGATGCTTCAAAGCCATGTTCGCCTCTTTTTTCGTATGGTGCATGGCGGCGGTTCACAGAGGAGCGTGTAAGCCGGAGAAACGGCGCGCTTCTGCGCAAGTACAAAACTTTCAAATGAAAAATAAGAATCAGAAATAAGGAGATCAGTCATGTCAGAAAAGAATATTACCATTCGTCTGGAAACCAAAGTCGATTACAAAGCCGTTGAGAACCTGACCCGTGAAGCATTTTGGAATGTCTACCGCCCCGGCTGCATGGAGCACTATCTGCTGCACTGCTATCGGGATGACCCGGCGTTTGTGCCGGCTAAAACCAAGAGCGTGCGCTATGCCGATGATCCGGAGGCAGATTATTTTCTCATCAAGGAGCTGACCCCGGGATTTCTGGAGGGCATTTCCGGCACCTACAAGGATCCGGAGGGGTATTTTGTCTGTTAGAAGAATCCGGAAGCCTTTGAACAGTTTGAAGCCACATTTCCGAAGAAGGAAAAGCTGAAGCTGCCGGGGCAATTGTTCTGAACAGGAGGCGCAAAATGAACAAAGTCTACCCCCGTCCCCACGATAAGCAGATCGTGTATCTGAAGGACGTGATTACAAAGCCAAATATCGAAGTCGGCGACTATACGATCTACAACGATTTCGTCCACGATCCCTGCGATTTTGAGAAGAATAATGTGCTGTATCACTACCCCATCAACAGGGACAAACTGAAAATCGGAAAATTCTGCTCCATCGCCTGCGGCGCAAAATTTCTGTTTACCAGTGGGAACCATTCCATGCAGTCCCTGTCTACCTACACCTTTCCCCTGTTCTTTGACGAGTGGGATCTGGATGCGAAAAACATCTGTGACGCATGGGACAACAAGGGCGACACTGTGATCGGCAACGATGTGTGGATTGGCTATGAGGCAGTCATCATGCCGGGCGTAAAAATCGGTAACGGTGCAATTATCGGGACACGCGCCGTAGTGACAAAGGATGTGCCACCCTACACCATTGTGGGCGGCGTCCCCGCAAAACCCATCCGGAAGCGCTTTGACGATGCAACCATCGAGAAACTGGAAGCCCTGCGCTGGTGGGATTGGAACGAGAAAAAAATAAAGCGTAATATCTCTGCGATTCAGTCGGGAGATCTTGCAGCCTTGGAGCGTGCAGAATGAAGCCCACTGTAATCGACCCGAAAACGACCACTCGTGCATCGGCATTTGACCTCTGGATGCATGCCCCAAACCCTATGGTGACTTTTTTCAAGACGATGGATGTTACGCCGCTGGTCCGGCTCAGTCGCAAACGGGACTAGCGGGGCGGTTTTTCAAGGCTTGCAGGAAATCATCTTCGCTCTGGAAGGGTACAGGGGAATTTGAATGAAATCGGGAAGGCTGGAGCTTGATTGGAATATAAACGGACGTTCTTTTCGCTCTATCTCACCCAAGCGATGGCGTATGGTTCCATTTCATAGTAAAACCAACGGCTTGATTTACAATGTATTTCGCTGAAACCGGGAAAAAAATAACGGTCACACTCCCGATGGGGAATGTGACCGTTTGATGTTTTTAGAGGTGTTCCAAGCTTAATGCAAAGCTACTGAGACTTAGCGCAGTGCAGCCTGTGCAGCAGCCAGTCTAGCAATCGGAACACGGAACGGAGAGCAGGATACATAGGTCAGACCCAGCTTGTGGCAGAACTCAACAGATGCGGGATCGCCGCCGTGCTCGCCGCAGATACCAACGTGCATGTCGGGACGGGTCTGCTTGCCCAGCTTGATAGCCATTTCCATCAGCTTGCCAACGCCAACCTGATCCAGCTTTGCAAAGGGATCGTTCTCGAAGATCTTAGCGTCGTAGTAAGCGTTCAGGAACTTGCCTGCATCGTCTCTGGAGAAGCCGTAGGTCATCTGGGTCAGATCGTTTGTACCGAAGCAGAAGAACTCAGCTTCCTTTGCGATCTCGTCAGCAGTCAGAGCAGCTCTCGGGATCTCGATCATGGTACCAACCTCATACTTCAGGTCAACGCCAGCCTTTGCGATCTCCTCGTCAGCAACTGCAACCACGATATCCTTTACAAACTTGAGCTCCTTCACCTCGCCAACCAGCGGGATCATGATCTCCGGAACGATGGTCCAGTCCGGATGAGCCTTCTTCACGTTGATTGCAGCCTTGATGACAGCTCTTGTCTGCATCTTTGCAATCTCCGGATAGGTTACTGCCAGACGGCAGCCACGGTGACCCATCATGGGGTTGAACTCGTGCAGGGAAGCGATGATAGCCTTGATGGTCTCAACGGACTTGCCCTGTGCGTCAGCCAGTGCCTTGATGTCAGCTTCGTCGGTGGGTACGAATTCGTGGAGCGGGGGATCCAGGAAACGGATAGTAACCGGATGACCCTCCAGAGCCTCGTACAGAGCCTCGAAGTCAGCCTGCTGCATGGGCTCGATCTTAGCCAGAGCAGCTTCTCTCTCCTCAACAGTGTCGGAGCAGATCATTTCACGGAATGCAGCGATTCTGGAAGGCTCAAAGAACATGTGCTCAGTACGGCACAGACCGATACCCTCAGCGCCCAGTTCTCTTGCCTTCTTTGCGTCTGTAGGAGTATCCGCATTGGTGCGAACCTTCAGAACTCTGTACTTATCAGCCCAGCCCATGATTCTGCCGAACTCACCAGCGATGGTAGCGTCAACAGTGGGGATGATGCCGTCGTAGATGTTACCGGTGGAGCCGTCGATGGAGATAAAGTCGCCTTCCTTGAAGGTCTTGCCAGCCAGCTCGAACTTCTTGTTCTCTTCGTCCATCTTGATGTCGCCGCAGCCGGATACACAGCAGGTACCCATACCACGAGCAACTACGGCTGCGTGAGAGGTCATACCGCCACGAACGGTCAGGATGCCCTGGGAAGCCTTCATACCGGTGATATCCTCAGGAGAGGTCTCCAGACGAACCAGAACCACCTTTTCGCCCTTTGCGTTCCAAGCCTCAGCATCGTCAGCAGTAAATACGATCTTACCGCAAGCAGCACCGGGAGATGCGCCCAGGCCCTTGCCGATGGGAGTAGCAGCCTTCAGAGCCTTTGCGTCAAACTGGGGGTGCAGCAGGGTATCCAGGTTTCTGGGATCGATCATCAGAACAGCCTTCTTCTCATCGATCATACCCTCGTCAACCAGGTCGCAAGCGATCTTCAGAGCAGCCTGTGCAGTTCTCTTACCGTTCCGGCACTGGAGCATATACAGCTTCTTGTTCTCAACGGTGAACTCCATATCCTGCATGTCACGGTAGTGATCTTCCAGAGTTTCGCAAACCTTGATGAATTCAGCGTAAGCCTCCGGAAACTCCTGCTCCATCTTTGCGATAGGCATAGGAGTACGAACGCCGGCTACAACGTCCTCGCCCTGTGCGTTGATGAGGAACTCGCCCATCAGCTTCTTTTCGCCGGTTGCAGGATCACGGGTAAATGCAACGCCGGTACCGGACTCGTTGTTCAGGTTGCCGAATACCATGGGCATTACGTTTACTGCAGTACCCCAGGAGTAGGGGATATCGTTGTCACGACGGTATACGTTTGCTCTCGGGTTGTCCCAGGAACGGAATACAGCCTCGATTGCGAGCTTCAGCTGCTCAACCGGGTCAGAGGGGAAGTCAGTACCCAGCTGCTGCTTGTACTCTGCCTTGAACTGCTCAGCCAGGGTCTTGAGATCCTGTGCGGTCAGATCTACGTCGAACTGAACGCCCTTTTCAGCCTTCATCTTGTCGATGAGCTGCTC
>NZ_FR894849.1:0-2411 GCF_000434255.1 Ruminococcus sp. CAG:379
CAACTCGCTTTACGGATACCCGACTTTGTTATTAGCTGCTGCTGAACATACTCCTTACGTATTAACAGAACAATTATCCGCCATTGCTGCAAAAAATCATAGAGCAGGAACAATTGGAAAAATGGCTTCAGATCCAATTCTAACAAACAACCCCGCACCGCTGAAAACCAGTGATGCGGGGTCTGCTTTATCTATTCGCATTTCCGTAGGCAGCATCACCCCTGACCATTTTCCAAAGTCCTCCAGGCATTGTCCTCTCGTTGGTGGCATCAAAATTGTGAACTTTCTGTAAACTTTGACGGGGGTGACATCTTTTTGGCATGCTCAATCGTTTATATAGTAGATGCGTGCAAAAAGATGAAGTGTTTGTGGGATGAACAGCGGCACGGAGAGCATCTACTGGGGCGTTCTGCTTGTATTCGCCTTTTTTATGCACCATTGTTTCTACAGTCCTATTTTCAAAAAAATCTAATAATGGTATTGACAAAGACCACCAGGATACTGTATAATGCAATTAAGGATAAAAAACGAGTAATTTCGATAATATGGGTGAAACGTGCCCAGACTGTAGGGTAATTGCTTTTTCCTGATTTAACGGTCAGGCTTTCGGGAGAAAAAGCTGTAATTATCAAATCAATCTCAAATCAAAGGAGGAATTCAGAATGAAAAAAACACTGAAAAGAACGCTTGCACTGTTGATGGCGACGGCGTCCCTTACGGTAAGCCTGGGGGGGATGAGCGTACACGCCGCAAACACAGGGGATACTAGGATCACCAACTTCACTGCGGCTCCCGGCATTGCCGATACTTATACGGAATTGCCTGTGGATGAGAAAGGTGTCAGAGTCAAGACGAACAATTCCAGCGTGTACATTTATCTTACGGCTGCAGACCGTGATGTGTATGTTCAGACCTGGGGGCTGAGCGATACCTGGTGGTCCTCTGCTGTGGCAAACAGAACCTGCAACAAAAATGGTCGTTCCACCGCTCGGGTTACAGTTTCGGCAGGTACTCGGTATGTTGTCAAGAACCTGATCTATGAGCGTGGGGATGCCTGCGCCGGTCTGAAGTTTGCTTCCACAAGCTATTATAACCCGTCCACCATTACCGGTGTATGGAGTCCGGACTTTTCCGGCAACCTGAGCGTGACCGTTGCCAACTAGCGCCCGATTTTAAGCAGCAGGATGCCGGGCGGAATGATCTCATGCAGTCCGGCATCTTGTTTTCCTGTCAGAGAGAACTTGACGAACAAAAGGTGGAAGATATGAAGCGAACTTTTTTCTGCGGCACCCTTGCCTGTGCGCTTTTGCTGCTGAACGCCTGTACGTTTGGGGACATTCAGATTGAAACCTGGTCAGAAGCCCAGCGTGATTCTGCCGCAGTCAATAGTGCCGACAGCACCGATAGTGGTTCTGATTCCGGCTCCGCAAAAAAGCCGGAGATCAAATTCCAAACTGCTTTGGGAGAACGTTTTTACTCAGAAAACCTGGTAAGTCCACCTGCTGGCAGTGGGGAAATCTATGTGACCGTTGATCGGGCAGAGGTGTTTACGACCTTTGCAGAGGCGGGAATCGCATTGGAGGATACGTTTCCGTACAGTGTGGTGGACGGCATGCACTATGATCAGGCAAGCGGAAAACTGCTGCACGATGGGGTGATCGTGACCCTGCACTTTACCGTGGAGAATGTCAATGCGACCTCACCGGAGCATGCGTGGGAGCCGGAGTTTTATGAAGAATATGATTTCCGGGTGGATGCCTTAGGTGCCTGCACAGAGGGCCCTAATTTTTATTTCAGTAAACACGATGCATGCAGCGGAAACTACTTTGCGTTTCACCTGGAGCCGGGGGAAACCACCGAATTTGAGGCGTCGTACCTGGTTCGCCTAGAAAACGTTCCACTGGAGTCTGTGGTGTTTCAAACGGCAGACACTAAAAACCGCGGTCCGTGGGTTGATCTGAACTTGAAGTGAGGTGTGGAATGAAGCGAACTTTTTTCTGCGGCACCCTTGCCTGTGCGCTTTTGCTGCTGAACGCCTGTACGTTTGGGGACATTCAGATTGAAACCTGGTCAGAAGCCCAGCGTGATTCTGCCGCAGTCAATAGTGCCGACAGCACCGATAGTGGTTCCGATTCCGGCTCCACAAAAACGCCGGAGGCTCCCAGGTACGCTGCCCTGGGGGAACGCTTTTACGCGAAAAACCTGGTACAATCTCATGGTAGTGGGGAAATCTATGTGACCATTGATCGGGCAGAGGTGTTTGCGACCTTTGCGGAGGCGGGAATTGCATTGGAGGATACGTGTCCATACAGTGTGGTGGACGGCATGCACTATGATCAGGCAAGCGGAAAACTGCTGCACGATGGGGTGATCGTGACCCTGCACTTTACCGTGGAGAATGTCAATGCGAC
>NZ_FR894850.1:0-4462 GCF_000434255.1 Ruminococcus sp. CAG:379
TTACAGACTTTTTTTCAGAGGCTCAGTAATCGCCAAAGGCATCAATCCTGCTCGTGCTGTTTTCCATCCCTTCTTCGAGACCTTCCCGATTTTCCAACAGTGGCAAAACCTCCGGCAATTCATAGCTTTCCAGCAGATTTCCATTCAGATCGTATACCCGTAAACAAGGAACCTTTCCCTTTTCAGACTGGGAATACTCATAGAGCTTATTGTCGTTGACTGTATACCGGTAATTTTCGCTCCTGCTATATTCCTTTGTAACAATTTCTCGTTCTCCTGTTTCGCTGAACAGCACAACATGGTATGTATAACGAATCCCATTTATTTCGTCTCCGCTTTCGGTCACATAGGTTTCAACATATTCTTTGTCATTTACCGGATAAGTCTTAATGAACGATGCTGAGTCTTCCAAGTCCCCTTTTTTTATGACCTCTACGCTATCCTGTTCTGTATCCAATGCATAGCGAACGGTCGTTCCACCTGCATAGGAAGCATAGATTCGACCATCCGCATATGCGCACACACCCTCACCAACACCATACTGCCATTGTTCCAGTCTACCCTCTATATCTGTGGATTTCCCTGTATTCAGATCGTATTTGTAAAATACAACGTCACTAGAATCACTAAAAGTACAGATATCTTTTTGCAGGTACAGGATGTTGTCTTTTAGAAAGAACGGGCTCAAGTAATCATACTGCTGGTCTTTCAGTGGAACAAACGCATCATATTGAAAATCACGGATCAAATCCTCCTGTAAGCTCGGAAAAACCGTAGATAATTGAGGCTGCACCAGTTTGAATTCTGACTGCACGATGGGATCCATTGGCTCAGTTGCAGTAGAATCCGTAGATGTGGAGGCGGCAGTTGCAATAGAAGTCGTAGATGCAGTAGAAGTCACAAGCTCTGCTTTGCTGTCTGTTTCGTTTTGGGAGCTGGTTTTCTGGCAGGCACACAGAAATGTCGTAAGGACAAGCAATACGGGGATAGCGGTATGTAATTTCATAGTGAGTACCTCCATTTCTCATGTATATTTCCATGGATACTTCATACATGGATTCTATCATATTATTTTAAATTTGTCAAGTGCTTTTAAAAAAATAAGGCTATACGGCGAAAGAAGGCTTGTAAAACAGGCTGTTGCGGCACGGTTGTCTTTACAACAGTCCTTCAAATACGCATATGTAAGGATCTTTTTTCCGAAACGCAAAAAGCAGCGATGTGATATACACACCGCCGCTTTTACAAGCGCTTACTCCTGATAGTAGCAAATCAATGGCTGGGCATTGTGAAAAATGGCATAGGACACCTTTCCGTACCGATCCTGTATCTGATATGCGCTACAGTCCTGCAAGCCCTGCTCCCGTAGAAAGTCTGGCGCAAGATTCGCCGGAATATGGATCAAATCCGCCACATTGGATACGGGTGTCCCAAACAACTCTGTCTCTTGTTGCAAAGCTGCTGCACGTTCCGGATCCATCCGGAAAGAAAGCATGAACGTGGGGCGTCCAATGATCCCCTCCCCCAGCACCCGAAACTGCACATTGGCAGCCTGATCCGGAATTTGCGCCGGAAAAGTGGGGATCCGTCCGGACGCATAATAGTGGGGATAGGTGTACGCCGGACGAAAGGCAAAGACGCCGTTGACAAAGGGCATTGCCAGTCCGGAGGCAATGGCAAAGAAGATCAGAACGCCGACAAATTTGCTTCCCTTTCTCTCCCCATCCGGCTTTTGTTTCAACAGCCTGAACAGCAGCATGCATGCACAAAGCAAAAGCAGAACCGCCGCAAGGGCGCAGCCTGCCTGCCCATAATACAGCCCGTGCCATGCACTCCAGCATCCGGCTGCACCAAAGAGGAGTGCAGCCAGCACATCTTTTCCCTTCATCTTAGTTTCCATTCCACTCAAAGGTTTCGGTATAATAGCCTACCACGTCAAATGGCTCTGCGTAATCAAAATACGAAAGAATGACATATCCATCGTTTGTCACAAAGCCCACTTCATTTTCCTCGCCATCCACCGGATCCGGCTCATAGAAATCATAGCGATCCACTACATAATAATTGACTGTTGCCCGATACTTGGTTCCGTCATAGGTACATGTAGCAGTCATCACCGCATTGCACTTATTCAGAGACGCCCATGCGTCAGCATTGTTCGGATCCAGAATACCGCCGTCCAGATACCATGCAGTAAAGCTGGAATCCGGTGTGGTTGTAATGATGCGTGTTTCGCCGGGCTTCAGCGCCTGCTCAAATGCGGTCTTTAATTTGCCGATGTTCTTGTTGTAGCATGTCTGTCCGCCGGTCGTGGCTGTTACCATATCGGTAGCGTCAAAGACCATCGTACCGCCGATGTTGGAATTGTAATACAGCAGCATATATGCCGCATTGTTGATATTGCGATTGCCTACAAAGTGTACACCCGGAATCAGACTTAGTGCCTTGCATCCCAGATCCCATGTAAGAAATACCAGATCTCCCACATAGCCTGCCTCCCAGGTTGCCGCTGCTCTGGCACGAAGCGTCTGCAGGTACGCAAAGCCCTTCAGAGGATGCTCGATCATCCAGGGGTAACGTTTGGAAACCACCTCATGCTCATAGTCGGCTTCGTTTTCCTTTATATCCTGAATGTATTGGGGCATCTGGAAATCATCAATGGAATCGGTCAGCTGAAACTGCACCGATCCGTCGATCAACCCGAAATGCACAGTGGGATCCGGATCCTTTGCATCCGGGATCCCGTCTCCATCGCTGTCCATTTTGTTCGGGTCGCTGGCTGCACGGCAAAGTACACAGCTGTACTTGCCGTTGACGAACTCCATTACATTTGCAGTAGGTGGCCCCATCAGTTCCTGGTAATCCGTTACTCCATCTCCGTCCGAATCCGGGTTCAGCGGATCGGAATACCAAACGGTGCCGTTCTGGATCTTCATGCCCCTGGACTCGTAAACATCATACAGACCGTCCCCGTCCGCATCGGTAGTATCCACAGCGCTGACAGTTTCGCCCCGGATGGCTTCCACCTGGCTGACCACTTCTTCTGTGGTTGCCGCATAATAGTATTCGCCGCCGGTCTCGTCCGCAATTTTTTGCAGCAGATCATTGTCGCCGCTTACCACATTGATTGTGTATACCGCAATACCTGCTGCTTTTGCCGCATCCACGGTACCCTGTATGTAATTCACATCCCCATCGCAGATCATAATGATCATTTTGGAGGCATCACTTCTGCCCTGGTCAGCCAGAATGCTGATGGTCTTGGACAGGCCCACATCAGTATTGGTGCCATACAGATCCCTCAGCTGGTTGATTCTGCTGCGCATCACCTCTTTGGAAGCCCCATAGCCTGCCACCAAGTAAGCGTTATCACTGAACGAAACCATGCAGGCTTTGTCCTGGGGCAGCATCGCATCAATAAAAGTATTCAAGGCAGTCTTTGCCTTTGCCAGTCGATCTCCGTACATGGAACCGGATACATCCACGCACAAGCCAATGTCGTAAGGCTCCAGCTGGGAGGTGCCTGCATCGCCGCTTCTGTAATCGATGTTTTCACGCCAGCAATCATACCAGACCTCACGATCCACAACCAGATAGGTGGAGAAATGGGTGGTGGTATAGGAAACCGTATGGGCATTGGTATCCACAACGGTGTCCTTGTCCAGGATCACATATCTTCTGTTTTCCCGGTCATACCACATGACTGCCAGGTTCTCTGCCGGTGTATCTCCCAGCAGTGCCTCATCATAGGTAAAGGTGATCTTGGCGGAAGTAAAGGAGGCATCCGATGTGATTTCAATGGGGGCACTGAGTGCGCCCACTACATTTGCAGAAAGGGTATCCTCCTTTTCAATGTTCCGGATGGACAGATGCTGATTCAGGTTGCCACCCACGTTCATGGTAACGGAAACATTATCGAACAGGGGCTTTTCCGTGCTTTCCAAAGCAGTTTGCACGGACTGTGTTCTGACTACCGGATTTTCCTTGATGCCAGTGGGGTCAATCCCCTGCGCAACAGCCTCGCCATCGGAAATGCCATCTCCGTCAGTGTCCCGCACCAGGGGATTGGAGCGATATTCGCCCACCTCTGCACCATCGGACAGACCGTCCCCATCCGTATCCGGCTTCAGCGGATCCGTTCCGTAAATAAACAATTCCACATTGTCCGCAATGCCGTCCCCATCCGTATCTGCATTTTCAGGATCGGTTCCATAAAGATCCTCCACATATGCGTTCATGGTATCTCCGTCTGCATCGCTCAGATCCACCAGCAGATTTTTCTCATTCTCCTGGCTGGAATTGTTGAACCGGATGGTTTTGGTGGCAGTCGTACCATCCGACAGCTCCGCCATCAGGGTGATCACATTGACTCCCTGGATCAGTCCCATATCACGGATGGACCATGCTTCACCGAGGAGAACCCCATAAAAGTACACCCAAATATTATTTACTCCACATTCTG
>NZ_FR894851.1:0-1149 GCF_000434255.1 Ruminococcus sp. CAG:379
GATCGCCGCCGTGTCCACCAAACTGGAGAAGGAGGATATGCTGGACGAGCTGATCGACCGGTACGGAGATCCTCCGGATTCTGTTGTGGGATTGGTGGATACGGCGCTGCTGCGGAATACGGCGGCGCAACTGGGCATTACGGAGATCAAGCAGAAGCGGGGCATGCTGCTGTTTTATGTGGAGCATCCGGAGCCGGAGCAGATCACGGCACTGTCTGCGGCATACAAGGGGCGGATCGAATTCAACAGTCTGGCAAAGCCCTATATCGGCGTGAAGGCTGTCAAGGGAGATAAAACCATGAAGCTAATGGAAGATGTACTGTTTGCCATGTGGGATGCAAAGCCCCCGCAGCCCCCGGAAAACTGAGATTCCTTTATATAAGTAAAATTATCGCTTAAATTAAAGGAATTGTAGTTTTTGAACAAAGAAAAAAACGTTTTTTTATTGAAAATGAACGTAGACAGCCGATAATACAGGGTGTTATAATAAGGACATTAAAGTGCAGAATCATATATGCACGGATAATGGAGGAGATAGTTATGAAGATTTCAAAAATTCTGGCAAGCGTTTCCGTTTGCGCACTGGCAGCTTCCGCAATGGCAATCAGCGCATTTGCAGCTGATCCGCTGGCAACCAAGACCGGCAACGCTGAGAGCGCTGTAAAGTATGTTGTGGATTTCACCAACATCGATGCAACCAAGGTAGACAAGGTTGTTGTTGACATTTCCGTGGATTCCGGCTTCTGCAATGGTTGCATCGGCTACAATGTAGACGGTGTGTGGACGTCTGTTGACAAGGAAACACCTAAGGAGACCACAAAGGATCAGTGGATTGTTGACAGTTTGAATGGTGCGCTGGGTGCAGAGCCTTACATGGAGGTCCAGCTGTGGTGGGTTAACCCCTTCTATGATGAGCAGGGCAATGAAACCGATAAGGAGGGTACAGCTACCATTGATGCAATTACTCTGTATGATGCAAGCGGCAATGTTGTAGTTGCAACTGGCGAATCCAAGGGTGACGACACCAAGACTGATGACACCAAGAAGGACGATACCAAGAAGGATGACACTAAGAAGGACGATACCAAGAAGGATAACGCTAAGACCGACAACACCAAGAAGGATGACACCAAGAAGGATGCCGCAAAG